>JAJXWW010000027.1 GCA_021781415.1 Planctomycetota bacterium | reverse complement strand
AACACCAGCAGGAGGAGTTTCCATGAAGCTGCTCGAACAGGTCCGTCAAGCTCTCCGTGTCAAGCATTACGCTTATCGCACCGAACAGTGCTATCTGCGCTGGATCGAACAGTACGTTCGCTTCTGCAAAGCGGCAGAGGGCTTTCGTCACCCGGCCTTGCTCGGTGCCGCGGAGGTGGAAGCGTTCCTCACGCATCTGGCGGTGGAGCGGCATGTATCGGCCAGCACGCAAAACCAGGCGCTCGGCGCGTTGCTCTTTCTTTATCGCGATGTGCTGCGCTTGCAGCTGACCGAATTGGATGCGGTGCGGGCACGGCGATCGCGGCGATTGCCGGTGGTATTGTCGCGCGACGAAGTGCCTCTGGTTCTCGATGCCGTGGATCGTTTGCCGACCGAGGAGCCATACGGGTTGATGGTGCGGTTGATGTATGGAGCGGGACTGCGTTTGATGGAGTGCTGCCGTCTGCGCGTCAAAGATGTGGATTTTTCGCGCCAGCAAATCGTGGTGCGGCAGGGCAAGGGCGACAAGGACCGCATCGTTATGTTACCGATAGGAGTGCGCGAACGGCTGGCCGAGCAAGTTCGACAACGGCAAGTGCTGCACGCGCGCGATTTGGCTCGCGGTTTGGGCCGCGTCGCTCTTCCGGACGCACTCGATGTCAAGTATCCTGCGGCTCCCACTTCGTTGGAATGGCAATTCGCGTTTGCCTCGCGGCAATTGTCGCGCGATCCGCGCAGCGGCGAATTGCGCCGCCATCACGTTTTCGAGGGGGCCGTGCAACGCGGCGTGACGACAGCGGTTCGCGGGCTGGATTTGAAAAAACGCATCAGTTGCCATACGCTGCGGCACAGCTTCGCCACGCATTTGCTGGAGTTGGGCTACGACATTCGCACCGTGCAAGATTTGCTCGGTCACGCCGATGTCAGCACGACGATGATTTATACGCACGTCAGTCAGAAAGGAGTGGCCGGCGCGCTCAGCCCGCTCGACGCGCTGACGCCACCGGCCGCGTTTGCGGCGGGGCAGCGCCTCTGAGAGCAGACGCGACGCGGAGCGTCCAGACGTGCGTTCCCACGCCGGCGCGTGGGAACGAGGGGCGGATTACATTTTGTCGAGGGGTGACGGCGGACCTTGGCCCTTGTTGAGCCAGTATTCGGCGTCCATGACGAACGGTTCGAGGCTTTCGGGCAAGTCCTGGCCGGGGAGGAGCCAATAGCTCAATCGTAGGCCGTCGGCCCAGACGCGGACGGTGCGCACGGAGAGTTCTTGCTTGGCGCGCGCCACGGTGCGCTCGGTCAGGCCGCGACGCAGCGCCTCCGGCCAAATTTCGCGCGAGGTGCGCGGGCCGTCCATGAGAAAGTCGTCGAGAAACGCGCAGGCGACTTCGCGCGGCGTGAGCGATCGGGGCGGGTGGAGCGGCGTGCCGGATAACAGTTGGGCGGCGGTATGCGCGGTGGGGCCGATCCAGTCCAGAGACAGAGCGACGGCGTTGGCCGCCTGTATCTTGTAAGCCAGGCTCGGTTGCGGTGGGGCCAGGTTGTTTTTGACCTGGGCCATGACGCACTGAGACGGCAGGTCCGGGTTGCGAGCGATGAGCCAGCCGGAGCGGCAGGCGGCCACGATGCCGATGGAGCCTCCGCCGCGGTACAGAGGCGACAGGCCGGCCGCCTTGTTCAGATGTCGGACCATCAGCACGGCGACTTGACGGCACTGGGCGAGTTGGGCCAGGGGAGTCAGGGCGCGGCGGATGCTGGCGTCGTTGCCGTTGTGAAAGCGGGGATCGAGAAACGACACGATGGGATCGATGACCAACAGGCGCGCGCCTGTGCGCGCCAAGGCTTCGTCGAGCACGGCCAAGTGATCGGGGAGCCGAAGCAGCTCCGTGGCCGGGTCGTCGCCGGCATGAAAGACGAAGACGCGGCTCAGATCGGCATGCAGGGTTTCCAGGCGGGCGCGCAAGGTGTCTTCGACACTGTCTTCGCCGTTGAGGACGAGCGAGGCGGCGGGTCCGGCTGAGGGCGCACCGTCGGGAAAGGGCTGGCCGGTGGAGAGGCGGGCGCACAGATCGAGTGTCACCAGCGATTTACCCAATCCGGGATCGCCGTCGAGGATGGCCAACTTGCCCAAGGCCAATCGGCCCGGCCACAGCCAGGAGATGGGGCGCGATCCCACTGTACCGATGGAGGAAATCCGCATGGCGGGTGAGCCGGTTTACAGCCTCGGCGCAAACTCATTCCTGTCGCCTGCACCGCGGACTTGCTTGAAGGGGAGTCAGCTTCACTTTCCCTATTATCGCCGAGAAGAGGGGGTTATTCCTAGAGGGAAAAAAGAGGGGGGACCCTCCCGGGGAGAAGTGGCAAGGTGACTCGAATGCGAAGTTGTAAGATATTCCATTCAAACGAGTTGTGGCGGAAAAATCACCTTGCCACGGGTGTAAGAAATGTGGCAAGGTGACTTTTGTGTGGCGAAGTTACCGGCCGGTTGGGCAATAGCTCAGGTGAGATGGAACGCTTCCTTGAGACACTTCAATGCTTCGTCGCCGCGAGCTTCATCGACGACCACACTAATACGCACCTCGCTGGTATTTATCATGCTGATGTTGATGCCGCGCTGGGCCAACGCGCCGAACATGAGACGGGCCACGCCGGTATGCGTGCGCATGCCCACGCCATGCACGAACAGCCGAGCGATACCGGCGTCGGCGGCGACGCGCGTCGTCGCATCGAGCGTGCCGACGACCTCGCGCGTCACCGTCAAGGCGCGGTCGAGGTCGGCTTGCGGCACGCTGAACGATAGTTCGGTTCGTCCCCCGGCCAGGTTCTGAACGATCATGTCCACGACGATGCCGGCGGCGGCGACGGCTTGAAAGACGCGCGAGCAACAGCCCGGCTGATCCGGCAGTCCGAAGATGGTAATGCGCCCCTGATCGGTAGCCAACAGGACATCGCTGACGACGATGTCTTCCATGCTGGCCAATTGTTGCGTCAAAGCGGTGAGACGGCTATCGGCCATCGTCTTGCGGCTTTCCGCCAACGGTTTCTTCTGTCCGAACGCCGACAGCCGAGGATCGAGGGCCGAGGGCGGTTGAGCGAGTCCGAAGGCTTGATGCACCGCCCGCAGCGCCCTGATGCCATCGTTGCGGCTGACCAGGACCGAGATTTTGATGTCGGCGGTGGTGATCATTTTCATGTTCACCTGGGCGGCCGCCAACGCCGCGAACATGCGTTCGGCGACGCCGGTGTGCGTGCGCATGCCGGTGCCGACGATGGAGACTTTGCTGACCTGTTCGTCGAACTCGATCGACGCGCCCCACTCGGCGACCAACGGTCGTAGCACGGTCAGGACGTTCGGCAGTTCGTCGCCGGGCACGGTGAAGCCGATGGCCGCCTTGCCGTTGGAGCCGACGTTTTGGGCGATCATGTCCACGACGATGTTATTGTCGGCCATGGCCGCGAAGACGCGATGACTGATGCCCGGCTCATCCGGCACGCCATTGAGCGACACGCGGGCCTCGTCTCGACCCAGAGCCGCCCCGCAGACGACCACGTCGCGCATCCACTCGGCTTCCGGCACGATCCACGTTCCTTCGACATCGCTGAAGGAAGAACGCACCTGAATGGGCACATCGAATTTCTTGCCGAACTCGATGCTGCGCGAGTGCATGACGCCGGCCCCGACGCTGGCCAACTCCAGCATCTCATCGTAGCTGATGAACTCCATCTTCCGCGCTTCCGGCACGATGCGCGGATCGGTGGTATAGACGCCATCCACATCGGTATAAATCTCGCAACCCACGTCGGTACAACCGGGGGAGGACGCCCCCGCCTCGCCGTTGGCGGCATCGTGCTTCATCACGGCGGCGAGCGCGACGGCCGTGGTATCCGAACCGCCGCGTCCGAGCGTGGTGATGTTCCAATTTTCGTCGATGCCCTGAAACCCGGCGACGATGACGATTTGTCCGTCGGCCAGCGCTTGCCTCATCCGCGCGGTGGAGATGCTCTTGATGCGCGCCTTGGTGTGCGTGCTGTCGGTGACGATGCCGACCTGCGCGCCGGTGAAACTGATGGCACGTTCGCCGAGCGTTTGAATGGCCATTGCCATCAGGGCGATGGAGATTTGCTCGCCGGTGGAGAGGAGCATGTCCATCTCGCGCGCCGGCGGTTGCTCGCTGATTTCGCGGGCCAACTCGATCAAGTCGTCGGTCGTGTCGCCGCGCGCGCTGACGACGACGATGACCCGATTGCCCTCTTGTTTGGTGCGAATGGCCCGCCGCGCCGCCGCCATGATGCGTTGCGCATTCGCCACACTGGTACCGCCGAATTTCTGCACGACCAATCGCAAAGGTGATTCTCCTGTTTCGATTCACCGGGTTCCGCGGGAGAGCGCGGTGCTTCGCCCTCTCCCGCGGAGCGCGGCTAACCCTTTTGTAGTTGACTGTTGCTCGGGCGGCAGCGCGGATGGGAGATGAGTGAAGAGATCGCTCAAGAAGTTATCGTTCGACGGCCATGCTGCGCAAGCTGTCGCACAGGATGGGGTTGGATAAGAGGCCCCTCCCGGATTCGAACCGGGGATAGCGGATTTGCAATCCGCGGCCTTACCACTTGGCGAAGGGGCCAACCTCTGAGGCATCTTAGCGAGCGTGGGCCGCTCGGTCAATCGCTCCTGAAATTCGATGCGATGGGAAGGAGCGAGGTTCGCGGAGAGGATGAAATGCCCGACGAAACAAGGCGGAGTCCCCGCCGGCCGCGAGAAGTTGCCGCTCGCGGTCGACGGAGACTCCAAAAGAATCGACAATCGTTGCCTACACCACTTCGCGCAGCGGCGGGCTGTCGATGACGTGTTGCGGCCGCCCGGTGGGATCGGTAATCGTCGCCGTCTCGGGATTGATGCCGAGATTGCGATATAGCGTAGCGAAGATCTCGCCGAAAGTCACGGGGCGATTGCTGGCGTATTCGCCGAGGCGATTGGTTGCGCCGATGACCTGTCCGGTCTTCATGCCGCCTCCAGCCATGAGCGCGCAGCTGACCTGCGGCCAATGGTCGCGGCCCGCACCCTTGTTGATGCGCGGCGTGCGGCCAAACTCGCCCCAAACGATCACGGTTACGTCGTCGAGCATGCCGCGCGCCTCTAAATCGTCGATCAACGCGCTGAACCCGCGGTCGAGCTTGCCGCCGTGGTCGCGCACCAGCTTGAAGTTCTCGCCGTGACTGTCCCATCGTCCGAACGACAAGGTTACCACGCGCACCCCGGCCTCGACCAATCGGCGGGCCATCAGAAACTGATCGGTACATGTCGGCGCGCCGTCGTACTGATATTGATAGGGCTTGCCGTCGCCGTAGCGCGCCCGCACCTTGTCGCTCTCCTTGGACAGATCGAGCGCTTCGACGAGTCGGCTGGAGGTTAACACGCCGAGCGCGCGTTCGGTGAGGGCGTCCACGGTCTTGTAGACGCCATTGCCGTCGAGGTCGGCGCGGAGGCTGTCGAAACTATTGAGCAAGCGGCGTCGATCGGCCAGGGTCTCGACGGAGGTGCCTCGCAGCGTGAGATTCGCCATGCCGGGGCCATCCGGTTTGAACGCGGCATACGATGCGCCGAGATAACCCGCTTCGCCGGAATCGGACCAAGGAGCGTGTTGTGTTCGCGCGGCCAAGCCGACGAAAGGAGGTACCGAGGGATCGACCGGACCCTGCATTTTGGCGACGACCGCGCCGAGACTCGGCCTTCCGCCCATCGTTCTCATGCTCGACTGCGGCCAGCCTGCCATGCACTGAAAGGCATCGTGGCCGCCGCTGGCTCCGACGACGGAGCGAATGGCGACGCACTTATCCATGCGGGCCGCGATTTGCGGAAAGACTTCGCCGATCTGGATGCCGGTCACGTTGGTGGTGATCGGTTTGAACTCGCCGCGAATCTCGGCGGGTGCTTCGGTCTTGATGTCCCACATATCTTGGTGTGGAGGACCGCCGCCAAGAAAGATATTGATGACGGCCTTATGTCGATTGCTCGACGTGCCGGCATTGGCTTCGGCCCTCATAATGTCCGCGAGCGTCAAAGAGGTAGCGCCGAAGGTAAACGCGCCAATTTGCAGAAAGTTACGTCGGGAGATCCCATCGCAAAACCGCTGTTTTTGGCCGAAAATGGTGAGCATGGACCTGTCCTTTCCATCGAGGCGGGATGCAAACAATGGCGGGAAGAGGAGGCGTTCATTGGCTATCGCAATCCACGCGCCTCCCCTTGCATCAAACCTAACCGTCCACGAGGCGAGTGTCAAGCAAAAAAGAGCCTACCCACAGCGACGGGGCGTGCGTCTGGTATTTGGGTGGGAACGAGAAGTGCCTCTCCCTGTACCAGGGGAGAGTGTGGCTTTGCGGTTCGCTTTTGAGCGCTCCGATCCGCCGTGCGACGCCGTCGACCGAGAGTCTGGTAGGGTCCGCGGGCTTGCCCATCGAGTTGGACGGACTAGAATGAGAGTTAGGCACGGCGATTGCTCTTTGTTGAGTGGGTGTCAACGTGTTTGGCCTATCCGAGGAACCGGGTAGGCCGTTCGTTATTTTTGAGGGACTGCGAACGGGCGACAAGAGATCGAATCGGGAGGAAGGAAGCCCCGCCGGCGACGTCGAATCGACGCAACCTCTTGAAACGTATCGACTTGGAGGCGTAGCTCAGTTGGTAGAGCAACGGACTTTTAATCCGTAGGTCCTGGGTTCGAGTCCCAGCGCCTTCAATCTTAAGTCAAAGAGAAATAAAGAGTTAGGATTCGGGTAATTTCGGGTAAATCGAGGTAAGGGTGTTCGGGTAATTCTTCGGGTAAATCGGTACGGAAATGTGGAAGGAATTCGGTCGGAAACGGCCGAAGCAGAGGATAGGGCAACGGGATTCTGATCCGTTGCCCTTTGTCGTTTAGGGGGCCTCAGTTCTCCGGGACTCGCCTCTAGTTGGACAAGTACGGCAAGTAAAATATCTGAGCCAACCTTGTTTATGACCGCCGCTTGCTGTCTGGCAGAGAGTTGCATCGAAGGCTGATGAGTGAGTATGGTCGCCGAATATCTACGGAAAAACTGGTAGGGAGTTCGCCGCGGATCGCCTACGGCTTGACACGAAGGTTACCGCCATGCGAAGTTGGATCACAAGGACTAACCATCACGCAGCATTCGCCCAATGCCGGAGATCGATTATGTGGACTACACATCTATCCAATTCCCCAGCGACCGGCTGAGGATTGCCGACCTTCGGCAGCTCTACCCTGCCGAATTTGACGAAAAAGGTCCACCGCCAGTCCCGCCGGACCCGCTTAACCAGTCCGTCTGCGCTAAACACGGCCAACCCTTGCCGCCTCCCAAGCAGGACTGGCTTCTCGACCAGCTCCGTGCCATGCCAACCGATCAGACGCTTTATCATCTACGTCACCGTCATCCCGATGTGTTCGACGTGGAAGAGGGAATCATGGAGGCACCTCAAGCACAGTATAAGTCTTCGCGAGACCTTTACGATATGCTCTTAACGGAACGAGGGCTCGCTCGCGTCGCTTACCAGGAAGCCTTTGGCAATATCCAGCAGGTGCCGTCCTGGTTTGAACTCCCGGAGCGAGATGGCTATCGGGAGGATTTGTCCAAATTATACATCAAGTTTGGCCTGGCCCGCGGCGAGAACGAAGCCCGTCAGATGATCGCACGCTTCGAGGCCGCGGCTGCCGCACAAGCCACTCCTGACCAGCCGCCTCGGCGCGGGCGCTAGACAAACAGTCGATCAAGTCGCAGAATCACTTCCGTTTCATTGCCCAGGACAGCCTTCCATCTCCTGTGCCGGCCAAAGATCGAGTCTACCGCTGCTGACCGCCTCGCCGATCGATCGTAGCGGCGGCGCTCCGAGCCGTGCGCAGGGCGTAGGCTTCTCCATTCTCCTGGGCCTTGCCGCTTTCCTGCATCAGCCTGGCGGCGGTCTGCTCGACGGACCATCCCCAATCAATCGCCAGCAGGCAGAAGGTGTAATCCGCGCGGCTGATGTCGGGGCGGTCTCCGCTCCGTGCCGGCGGTGCGTTCACCACGCAGCGTTGATAGTTCGGCCATCCTCTGGCCTCGGAGCGGCGGCGCGAAAGTGGGATCGCCTCTGGGGCGGTCTTCTCCGGTGGAATGACCATGCCGAGGGATTGCAGCTCGGCCCGCGTCACGATGGTGCCACCGCTGACATGAACAGTCTCGACGAGCGGGAAGGCGGGGGCGTACTTCTCCTTGAAATTCAGGCTGCCGCTGACGCGGGTGGCTCCTGATGCCGTCAGGTCGGCTCCGGCAGCTTTTCGCAGGTGCCGGGCGAAGTCGGCGTCGCCATCGGCAACAGCGACCCAGACTTGGTAATTTCCGGGGCTGGTCCGCAGGATAAGAAACGACGCGGGCCGCAGCCGCGCCGCCATGTCCTCGCCGAGGTCGTCCAGTTGGATCAGGGCGGCATCGGAGGAGCGCGGGCGAACGATGACGTTGTGTTTCCGCTCGGCGGCTTCGCGGAGGATTTCAGGCAGGGCAGGCCGCAGCTGTGCCAGAGAGCGATTGCCACGGAAGGCGGCTTTCTCGCCGGCGGCATCGGTCAGCGTGAGGTCAAAGCGCTGCGCTCCCACGCTGGCGAAGGCGTCGAGCATCTCCGCTGCCGGCCCGCCGGCCCGTGTTTCTCGCTTTTCTGACGCCAGCTTTTTGTCTTCACATATGCTTGACGCTGGAGCGGCCACGGAACTGCCGGGGGTGAGGCGGCACTCATCGTTTCGGGATTTGGAATCGATTTCTGTCAAATGCTGCCAGCCGCTGGTCAGCGGCAGTCCTTGTTTCTGGCGATACTCCTGGATGATTATCAGAAACTGCTCGTGCAGGGCATCGCGGCTGTCGCCGCGAGCGGTAGGATCATCTTTGGAGGATTTGTCGAGTTGGTATATCCACGGTTTCCCCGGCTCTTTGCTTCGCCATGTCCAGCCAAGCTCCTTGAATCGGTCGGTCAATTCACGCCCCGGATTGGGGTCGATACCTTTCGGCGCGGTGAACGTCACCTGCACCTGGGAGAAGCGGCGGTCGCGTCGGAAGTGGGCATAGCGCCCCTTGCCGATAGCGATGACATCCTCGCTGGCGACCTGCGGAATGGAACTGGTCCATCGGCGTGCGTGGGGCTCTTCTGGCTGGCGGGCCTCGGGCTGCGCCGAATCATGGCCCCGCATGACGTTGGATTTGTCAAGTGTTTCGTCAATCACAGGGCGATACGATGCCGGGCGTTGGTGCGGAATTCCCCACAGGATTTCTGTCTGCGTTGTGCCATGCCGACCCTATTTGCTTGAAGCAAAATAGGCCAGGTATAGTCCTTGGAGGGAGTGTTGTCAAAACGCCCGTCTGTTGATGACGATTCAAGTGAGGGCGATGCCTGAAAAAAACCTTAGCCGGCTAAAGTTCTTTCGACAGCGAGGTGCCACCTTTGAACACCAGACTGTTGGCAACTTCCGACTCGAACAACATGCCGAGGAGCCATCAGACCCAGAAATCCTTTTCCAGGAGTATCGGGGATTCGTCTGGCTGCCGGTCATCAACGAGCGAATGCAATTGACGACGGGGCAATTGGCCTTTCCTGGCCGGGGGCGAGAATCAGGAAAAACTATTTCCGGCTGCCTGCACAAGTCCGCACAGTGTCATGTTCTCAGCGACAAGGTCATGCGGGATCAGCACATATTTCCATGGCTTACCGCTATGCTGCAATGCGTACGCTGTCGCGTGTTCACACCACTTGATACCAGCGTCTCGTTTGGCAAGAACCTCGGCACTGGTCAGTTCTGAAGACTTTTTGGGTTCGAGCATTAGGACCGCGTCATCCGTCTCGGCAACGAAGTCGGGCACATACTCCTGTTGGTCGTGTCCAATCCTGTAGAATATCTGGAATTGCCCTTTTGCAGGTCGAAACCATCGTTTGGAGTGCTTCTCAAGAATGATGGCGAGCATCCGCTCCGTGTTTGATTGGAACTTGGTCAACCGGTACAGGCTACGCTCAAAGCCCGTGAATAGATACTGACCGATTTTCGACTTTTCGGGCGGTGGCTGCCGGTAATCTAGCACGGTGTCCTTCACGTTGGCGGTGTAGGCGCTTGGTCGCAGTTCCGTAAAGCCTCTGCTTACAACCGCGTCGTAGTCGGTCCTTCCTTCATCGAAGTGCTCCATCATCTGGGAGTGAATGAATTCGGCAATCTTCTTCTGATACACCCGCAGTACCTTGCGGACCTCCATCTCATCCTTGAGATACCCCTTCAGATGGTTCACCGTTTGCGTGGCGAGATCGTAGAGCAGATCCGCATGGTCGTCGTAAGAAATGTCATCGAAATCCACCAGACCGCCGACAACATAATCCTCCAGCCGTTGTTCCTCGATGCCGCCCCGGCCAAGGCTGATGCTTTCCTGTTCGCCCGTTCGCAGCGTCTGGGCCACGAGTTCATCCGAAGGCACTGGATAGCGAAGCGCGGTCAGATTCAGCTTAAACGCCTTAAAGCCGCTCTTTACCTCGTCCTTCGGTACGACAATGATGCGGGGAATGTCAATGGTGCCGAGAACCACTTGCTCGGTCGTCTTAGCTACCACGGCCGCTACTGCGTCTTTATCGGCAAATAATTCCCGTTGCTGCGGACCAAGTCGTTTGTTCACTTCTGCAACTAGCTGTTCCTGAATGTCCTGCTTTTGAAGCGAGGTCACAGAGGGAACGATGTCGGTCTTGCCCTCAAACGAGCGGATGACCTCAAGGGCGATTTTTGCAACTTGCTTATCGGCTTCCGAAGTGAAGATGGGTTTCGCAGTTGGGGCGGGGCTTCCGCTTGTGGCGACCGGCTCCGTCAGCCCCAGCTTTTCTACCACGGACGAAGGCGAAACGACCGATACCATCTTCTGTTCGAGTTGCGAATCGTCCAACACAAGTTGTTGCAGTCGAATTGGCGAATCGGGACGTTTGGCCTCGTCCACAATCTCCTGAAACTTGTCGTGTGCGATGATGTTGAGCCGGTCTACCGTGTTCACACCGGTTCTTTTGCCATAAGGCAAACGAAGGCCGCGCCCTATGCTTTGCTCAATGAGGATGCGGGCGTTCGCGGCCCGGAGCGGAACGATGGTGTAAAGATTCGTTACGTCCCAGCCCTCCTTGAGCATGTTGACATGAATCACAATCTCCGTCGGCTCCTCGGTATGTTCCACCCGCAGAAGCCTCTCGATCATGTCATCCTCGTCCTTGCCGGTCTTACTCGAATCGACTTGAATCACCCGTTCTTTGTACCGACCATCGAAGAAAGTGTCGTCCTGGATCAGCTTCAGCAATTCTCCGGCGTGCGTGGTGTCGCGGGCGATGACCAATACGAACGGCTTGACAATCTGCTGGCCGGTCTGCCGGGCGTAGGTCTCCAGTTCCACCTTCACCTGTTCGTGTAGGCGCACACCATCTTCGAGCTTCAGGCGTTCGATTTCCTCGCTCGACATTCCCGCCGGGTTAAAATCTTTCCGCGTCACGACGGCAGGTTCCTTCACGAAGCCATCGGCCATTGCCTTCGCGAGCGGATAATCGACAATCACATTCTTGAACGGAATCGCGCCCCGCGCGGTCTCAACGAATGGCGTCGCAGTCAGCTCCAGGCCGAGAATCGGCTTCAGATCGTTAACGGCCCGCACACCGGCACTGGCTCGGTAACGGTGTGACTCGTCCATGAGCAGTACAAGGTCTTCGAGCTTGCTCAGGTAGTCGAAGTAGCTTTCTCCGATGTACTCGGATAGCCGCTTGATGCGGGGTGACTTGCCGCCGCGTACTTCGCTGTTGATCTTCGAGATGTTGAAGATGTTCACCTTGCAGTCGTCAGGGTGATCGAACAGCGTGAGGGCCTGCGATTCGTAATTGTCCCCAGTGATGATGGTTGGGGCGTTGATGGCGAAGTCCTGGATGCCTCGGAAGACGTATTTCGGGGTGTTCGGGGTGAAGTCGGTAATCAGCTTGTTGTAAATCGTCAGGTTCGGGGCCAGCACGAAGAAGTTGCGAATGTTGTGTGCGATGTACAAGTAACTGATGAAGGCCCCCATCAACCGTGTTTTGCCGACGCCGGTCGCCAGCGCAAAGCAAAGGGACGGAAACTCTCGCTCGAAGTCGGTTACACCGGGATATTCCGAACGGATGGCCGCCAAAGCCGCAGCGCGGTTCGCGTCCTTGGACGGTGGAGCGATCTCGCAGATGCGGTCCAGGACTTCGAGAGATTCCCGCTGCGGCGGTCGCAGGCTCAGCCGTCCCGCGACGCTGTTGACGTGGCGATTCATTCGTCACCCCCTTCAATGTCGTCGAACAGAGTCGTTCGCGGTTTCTTGGGTGGTTTAGGCAGGTTCTCCACTTTCAATGAGTAATCGTCGTGTCCCCATTCGCACTTATGCAGCACAGCTTTCGGAATCTTCTTCACCGTCAGGTTTGGCCAGCGGTCGGCCTTGCCTCGGAAGGCGCTGCAAAGCACCAGGAGCGTCCGGCTATCGCCGACCTCTTCGGAAAGTTGATTCAGTTGCTCGGTACTCAGCGTTTGCGTGGTGCAGTAGAGGAAGTCAGTTTCCGTACTGCGCCCCTGCATCCAGAAAATGCTGTCCGATGGCTCGTAGCGGAAGCCTTCGAGTTTGCAGAGGGCCTCAGCCAGCATCGTAGCATTGTATTCCTTGCTGATAATCCACTGGCCCCACCTGTCCTGCATAAGCAGGCTCGGGGCAAGTTTGAAATAGCGGAAGCCGCCGCCGCCTTTCCATCCGGTGGCCACAGTAACCCCGCTGGAGTCCTGTCCGTCGATCACTCGCGTCATACGAGGGACGACGTGAGTGTGGCAGTGTTCGCCAAGCTCGACCATGATCCAGCGTCGGCCCATCTTGTGGGCGACTGCGCCTGTCGTACCCGAACCAGCGAAGGAATCGAGAACTAGGTCGCCGGGACTCGTGGAAAGCTCAATAACTCGCTTCAAGAGAAACTCAGGCTTCTTGCCCTTCGGGAAAGACACACCGCCTTCGTTGTGAAGATTATTGGAAAGAATATCGTCCCACAAAGTAGTCAAAGGCTCTCCGGCGACGTAAGTGCCGTCAATCAGTTTAAGTTTGTCAGAATAGAACAGAATCCGTTCGCCATTCTTAAAATACATATCGGAATGATCATCGCGTTCCAGCTTCAAGATGGCCTGGGGTTGCGATTTTGACGTGTCAATGACCTTTCTCGCGGATACTCCCACACCTTTGTAATCAGGTCGAGCAGTACGAATGACATTGCGAGGGTGCTCAAGAACAAAGTCGTCGAGTTTCTCCGGATCTTCGCGAATTATCTTTCGCGCCGCCGTTTCCGCCAACCCAAGTGAGTCGGCATAGGCTCTCGTAAGAGTAACAATGTTCCACTTAGAGAAGTGGTCATCGACATTCAGAATAAACTGGCCGTATCGTGTGTCACGTTGGCGTGCAGTGAAAATACGATTTGGTTTCCATGCTGCCTTGTCCCTTGCGTAGATCAGTACAAAATTCGTGGTTGACACACAGCCAGGATTGATAGCCTTGTGGCCGGTTGCAGAGCCTTGCCTGAACGTGATCGTGTATAGTCTATTGTCTCGGCCAAACAGTTCGTCGAGTAATACAATCATGTAGCCAAGCTCGTTATCATCAAGATGAACAAACAGCGTTCCGTCTATCGTGAGGAGCCTACGAAGCAACTCAAGCCTGTCTCGCATCTGGCTTAACCAGGTGGAATGCTCCAGGCCATCGTCATAGTGTTCAAACATTTCACCGGTGTTAAACGGCGGATCGATGTAGATGCACTTCACATTCCCAGTGAACTCGGCTTCGAGAGCTTTGAGGGCTAGCAGATTATCTCCGAAGATCAACCGGTTGTCAAAGATGTCGTTGTTGGTCACGCGGGTAGCGGCGACATACGAGCGCGTGGGGTCTTCAAGGAGAATCCTCGGCTCCAGCTTGGGCCGCACCTCCTTACCGATCCAGGTGAGTTCAAGTTTCTGCTTCCGCTGGTTCATGTGCAGGCTCCCTCCGCGCCAGCCAACGGCGCACCTATCTTTTTCTCGTTGAGTCTCTTCATAACAGCGGCTTTCAGCTTCTGGCAATCAGTTGCGCTGCCGAAGACCGACTTGAAGTGCCGTGGCGACGTATAAGGTTCGCTGGCCGACACGAAACCGGCCTCCTGGGCCGTGGCCCAGATCGCGTTTGCGATCTCCAACGTCTGTGCCGCAGCCCTGGCCTTTTCTACGTCGGTAAGAGCCAATGTCTCCCCTTGTTCGAGATGCTCCCGCAGGAAGAGTATATTCAGAACGAGCCAGCGGGCATTCTCGTAAAACTCGCGTCGGGCACCGGCGGCGGGACGCTCGCCATTCAACCGCTCGATAACGATTCGCCGTAGTTGCACAGCCCGCCAGACTGTCCGCGCGGATCGCTCTCGGCGAAACATTCTTTCACACAGACTCTCTTGTGGCTTGTCCTTCGGATAGACCGGTTCGGTTGACCAGAGAACCTTTCTGTTGCTCAGGAGCATGGCACAAAGGTCGCAATCGCTGTCCCGCTCCAAACACGCCAGAGCCGTCGCGGCTTCATCGAGGGTGAAATTGGTGCCGTCGGGATCGGGTACGTCGTCGGCTTCCTTGAAGTGGTAGCGGATGCCGTCAACTTTAAGTTGGAGGGCAATCCGTTCGTGTTGCTCATCGAGCGCGACGAAGTCTCGTGGGCTAATCTGGTTCTGAAAGTTGGTGGATTCCGTGATCCGTCGGGCGAAGACTGCTTCCTCTTCGCATTTCTCCAGGGAGATGATCTTCAGGAAAACGAATCCATCGCCCCCCGCTTTAGCGGCATGGATGGTGCCGATTGTTTGCGCCCCATTGACGATGGAGAAACCTCTCGCGGTGATCTTTTTTTTCTCGGTGTTGGCGCGGTCGGTAGCCGCAACGTCGAGCTTCAGGCAATAGGCCGTCAAGCCGTTGTTCAAGTAGAAGAAATGCCTTTCTTCGGCTTGCAGCGTTTCTTTTATGCGCTTGTTGACTTCCGTCAGCCCCTTGTAGCGCCGGAGGTTGGCTTCGACCAAGGCGGCTCGGTGGGTCTCATAAAGGGCAGCTACGTCGGCAACCCGAACCTGACCGTAGATGGTCTGGTAGGGTTCCGTCACCCAACCGGGCTTCAGAATTTCAAGTTCGACCTTATCCACTCCGGCTGCGGCATCGGCCCCCGTGAGCCAATCGTGGACGCTGACGAGGCTGTATGTCCCAAAGTGGAGGAATTCGTCGCCGTGATTGTAGCGGGACTCCAGCGTCTCGAAGAGCCGAAGGCGGTCTTCGGAGACAGCATTAATCCCGGAATAAACGAGGACCGCTTCAACGTGGAGGACGCTGTGTTCACCCAAGAGCTTTTTGATGGGCGGAAGACGTTTGGACCACGCCTCGTTCTTCAAGAATGCCTCCCATTTTGCAGACAGGAGGTTGTCGATGCCGTCTTTGAACTTACTTGCCTCTCCGAGTTCTGGTTCGCCGCGTCCGTTTTCGATGAACTTCGACTGGATCAGCCAAAGCGTGTTCGAAGTCGGCGAGAAATATACTGCGTCAATGCCACCGTCTCCACCGCCGTCAACTATAGAGGCGGCTGCCTCATCCAGTGTGCAGCCACTGAGCTTATGAAGGGCAAATGCAGCGAGTGAGCGAGAAAGAAAATTGTTTTGCTTCTCCTGCTCCGTCTTACCACCGGCCGCCGGCGGAACCCTGCCGTCGAACAGGCCGTGCAAGTGTTTCGGAATATGGTCAATCTCGTAGGGCTTTTCGACGCTCATGTAATCCTCCAGCGAATCGAGATCACCCGTTCGAGCGTCACGTTCTGTTCGAGCTTCGCCTGCACAGATTCGATGAGCTTGTCCCTGCGCTGCTCGATTTCGTCCTGTGCGGCAAACAGCGACTTCCGTTTGGCGTTTCGCTCGGACTCCAGCTTTTTCACCTGTTTCTGCCCGGCAAGTTTGTCTTCGAGGGTCAGGGCTGCTGACGCAGCGCGACGAGCTTCCTTCAGTTGTCGGTCGAGGTCTTTGATTTCACGTTCGAGGCCAACCTTGAGGTCTTCGGCCCAACCGTCGAGCTTGTTGGCTTCCTCCTCAAAGAGTCTGCCGTTGCGCTCGGAAATCTTCTGCCTCGCGTCGGCTTGCTGGCGGTTTATCTCGTCTTCCAACTGTGAATGCGACTGGAGTGTTGCTACAGGGCTGACTTCCTTTGCGATGAGGGAAAAGAACTTTCCCGCCACGTCGGCAGGAAGAAATCGCCCATCGTGCGTCATCGCGGCGATCAGAAGGATGTCCTCAGCTTGGTCCATCGACTCGACGCTCAACTTGCTGACGAGCATTTCGCCCACACAGCCACGATACTGCTCCAGCGCCCCGACTCTAGGACGAGTTTCGGTCCAATTGAAGACGATTTCGGCAGTATCAAGCCGCCGCTCCGTGGCTTGTTGCACTAAACGACGGGCGAGTGGGTGGCCGAGGCGGTACAGATGGGCGTCGCCGCTGCGCCGAGGCAGTTCATAACGCCCCAATGGAATATCCATTTCGGGGAACGGGTTGGCTGTGAGATCGAAAGCTTCTTCCGATTCCGTTTCCGATTCCGTAAATCTGGCGTGTCCATCGAGTTCGTGGCGGGACAGCCGCATCAACATCCGTTCGTACCGAGTCAGAAAGCCTTTGCTCTCGGCATTCGAGACCTTTAGTTTCTGGTGAACCTCCTCGTCGAAGTTTTCCAGCAGTTGCTTGCGCGTGTTGGTGATCGCTTCGTTAATCTGTGTCGTCAGTTCTTCCTGGAGGCGTGCAAACGAGACGCGGATTTCGTCCGGTGTCCGGCATTCCTGGTAAATGCGGGCAATACGCTTTTCAAAATCGACGCCAGACTCGATGGCTCCAAGAACCTCATCGGACGCCCCGAAAACACCCTCGAACAATTTGAACTTCTGGTCGAGCAAATCGAAGACTCGCTGGTCGGCCTCGTTGTTCCGATTCAGGAAGTTCACAACCACGACATCGTGTTTCTGCCCGTAGCGATGGCAGCGACCGATTCGTTGCTCGATTCGTTGAGGGTTCCAAGGCAGGTCGTAATTGACGACAAGGGAGCAGAACTGGAGGTTGATCCCTTCTGCCGCGGCCTCGGTAGCAATCATGATGGTGCCGGAATCGCGGAAGTAATCCACTAATGCCGACCGCATGTCGGCAGTGCGGGAGCCGGTGATTTTGTCCGTCCCTGCATTCCGTTTGACCCAGTCGGCGTAGATCGACTTTGAGCGATCATCCGTGTTCGAGCCGTTGAACAGCACAATTCCGTCGGCATAGGAGCTGTCCTGGAGTAGCCTGAGCAGATACTCCTGGGTCTTCCGTGATTCGGTGAAGATGATAGCCTTCTCGGCTGCACCGAGGCGAACGGCCTCGGCAAATGCCTTTTCCAGCCCCTTCAGCAGTGCCTTACCCTTGGCGTTCTGGGTGATCGTCAGCGCAAGTTCGCGGAATGCTTCCAGATCACAGATTTCCCGCTCCAGGGCCGTGCGATCCTGTTCCGACAGCGGCTCCGCATCAGCAGAGTCATTGCCCCATTCCTCGGCGGTTTCATCCAGAACCTCGTAATCCTCGTCGAGTTCGTCTTCGAGAGGCTTTGCTTCCGGCTTCTTGCCGACTTTGTCCTTGAGACGGGCAATCAACGTGTCGAGCGCCCCGGCGATCGCGAAGGTACTTGATGCAAGTAGCTTCCGCAGCACAAGCGTCATCAGGCTACGCTGACTGGCCGGGAGAGCCTGAAGGTTGTCTCGCTGGAGATAAGCAGACACTTCGTTGTAAAGGCGGTCTTCGCTTTCTGCGGGGGTGAATTCCTCGACCAGAGCGTGCCGCTTGGTGTACGGCACATACTCCAGCACTTGGCGACGCAGGGTTCGGTGGCAAATAGGGGCGAGGCGGGCCTTCAGCGTTTGAAAAACCTCGTCTTCACTGAGATTGGCAAACTGTTCGCGAAAACTCTTCAAATCGCCAAATGCGTGTTCGTCGATGAAGCTGACCAGTCCGAAAAGTTCGAGCAGTGAATTCTGGAGCGGGGTCGCAGTCAACAGCAGCTTTGGTGATGGGGCGAGGGCATTCTTGAGGATATTGGCGATAACATTTGATGGTTTATAGACGTTGCGAAGACGATGGGCTTCATCGATGACGACGAGATCCCAGAGGATATTGGCTACGTCAGACGCCTTCGACCGGGCGAACTGATACGAACAAATAACGACCGCGTCAGGATTGGGTTGGAAAGGCTGAAATGATCCATCGCGAATGGCAGAGTTGTAAGATTTCGCTTCCAGAATGCGACACGGCAAGAAGAACTTCTCGGTAAGCTCCTGGTGCCACTGTTTTCGGAGACTTGCCGGGGTGATGACAAGAAGCTTGCGCTTTCGCTCGGCCCACTTTTGCGACAGTACGAGCCCGGCTTCAATCGTCTTCCCAAGTCCGACTTCGTCAGCAAGCATCGCACCGCGCGACAGCGGCGAACGGAAGGCGAAGAGGGCCGCGTCAACCTGATGGGGATTCAGGTCAACTTGCGCATCAACGAGCGCCCCCGCGAGCTTCTCGATGCTATCGGAAGCGCACCGCTTGGTCAGATCGTGACCGAAATACTTGGTGTGATAGTCAGTCAGCATGGCTAATCCGCTCGGCATGGCTCGCCTGTTTTACAGCAGGCTCGTTGGCAACATGAACGTGGTGCCGCCTCCCAGTGTTCTTCTCTGTTCTTATGTCGCTTCTCAATTTCACCTCATTATTTCGTTTTACGGGACTGTCGCTTAGCTGTTTTCTTCTTTGCACCTTTCGGCGCGGACACTGGCGTTGCCGACCGTAGCGGTGCATTCGGATCGCCCGCCATGAACAGATGCTGGATGATAAAGGGCCTCACTTGGCCGTTTCGGCGATGGCGAGTTTCCAGAACACGACCGTCTCCCGGCCGTCCCGTGCAGGCTTGGAAACCGCCAGGAGCGCCCATCCCCAAGTCGTGGAGGCTCGCACGGATATTTCCCTCAACACCGGCTACAGCCGCGACAATGTCGCCGTCCAGGACAAATGCGAGCATTCCGCCATGACGGACGGCGTTGGCGTATTGCCCTCGCACAAATCGAAGCATCCCGAACTGGACATACTCGGCATAGTATGGGCGCACGCCATTGCCGCCTCGCACATGCAGCCGTTTACATTCCAAGGCAAAGTAAATGCTTTCCCTTGGAACCATTGGGGAGAACACGATGTCCATTCGACCCTGGTCTTGCCCGGCAGCCGGGTCAAGTTCAACCAACTGCGTGTCGATACGAAACGGAAGATCGCACCGGTTTCGGGATTGCCTGAGCGCGCGGCATAACGCTTCCGAGACGACGTCTTCCAGTTCGTCTCCGGCTGGCGAGGGCATGGCCTCCCAGGTTTCAATGACGAGTGTGAGGATATCAGGCACTTGGGTTTCAATAAAATTAACCCATTGATCGGGCGATCCAAGTGATGTCATGCGTCCTCCTTAGAGGATCGCATCAGAATGGTGCCCGCGATCTCATCGGCATCGTTCATCGCTGCGGTCTGTGTCCAATGCCGCTGGCTGATCGGCTTCACAATATATAGCTTGTTCTTGTCAAAAACAAGCAGACCACGCACGACATCGAGCGATGCCATACGCTGAGGATATGCCCTACGAAGATGATCCAGGGCTTTCAGAATGTCAGGGCTGTTACTGTTCGATGAAGGCTTTGCGCTGGCTTTGTCAACCTTCTCCAGAACTGCCATGCCGATTCCCAGCCGATCGGAACCGTACACGGTTCCCTGCACCTTGAAGTTTCCTTGCTTTGCCCAGCCGTTGAGCATGGCGCAGATGCGATTACAGTACGAATCTCGCTGTGCTGGCGTACTGGGAACAACAGTTGGAACGGGCATCCGGCTGTGCGTCGGCTGAATACTAGGGATCGTGATCTTCAGCGTGTCCTCGATGAGAGGCTTTTCCAGCGGGAGAACGTCAAAATACTCATCAATCAAAGGTGAAATCGCCGCGTCAGCCGACTGTACGATTCCCTTGCGGTCGGTGAAGGCAGGAGTCGCCTTGCGCGCCGCCTCATCCACAATCGCGGCAACCTTCTCAACGATTTCCCTAGCCCGCTTCGAATTCGGCAATTGATCCGGCAATGGGAAAGGAACGCGAAGAACCTCCTCAACGTGAACTTTTGGCCTAGCTACACCCCAACTAGAGGAGGTATGAAACAGGAAAAACATCGCCAACTGAGAGCGAAGGTAGGCCGAAAGGAAAATCAGAAGATTGCGATCTTCCTTCGGGCCATGTATAGCCCTTAGTGCATCCTGAAATGCAACGTCGAAGTCTGCAAAAGCGACCTTTGCATGTCCTTGTGCGCTGTAGTACCCGTTCGAGAAGATGACATGCGGACCGCGAAATATGCGAGTGTCCTGAATAAGTCTTCGTACTTCTACTTGTTTCGAGGGCAGCGTCTCACAGTCATCCGCAAGGATGAAGAGATTGAGTGCAGAAGAGGTTGCGGGAATGAAACTGCGGGACGGAAGTGTGAGAGTTCTCCGAGTAGCTTCATCGTCGTTCTCGCCAAATGGCTGAAAACCGACGGCCATGATCCAAGGCTTTTCCCCATTGCGCTCCCTAGAGCTGCTAACATGGTCGCGCAAGCGTGGGTACAATGAAAGCCGATCAAGAAGGCGGCATTCACGCGAAGTAGCCCAAAACCGCTGCTTCCAGATTTGCGGAGCATCTGGACTCTTCAAGTCTTGAATGACATCGGAGAGCGTCATTGCCGAACGATCGTAAGGGCCGATCGTAATGACTTCGGTTCTAACGACCGTCCAATCCGCTTTAGGAATCCAGTATTCGATCTGATGCTGAGGACTTGTAGGAGCAGACTTTCGAAAGCTCACAACCAGAGCTGGATGCACGGCCTTTCCAAAGAGGAACCAGCGGAAATCCGCAAGGTTCAGAATCCGCGTGATCGCGTGTTGACGTACCCATGTGTTTTGGAACTCTAGGGCAGTGCGACTGTGGTGGAACAGGACGCCATGCGGCAGCACAAGGCATACCCTGCCTTGATCGGACACGTGTTCCGCGCCTTTCCAAACAAAGGCTGCGGCAATTTGTTTGTCAGGCACTGGTTTCTCGTGCGAGTCACACCACTGGCCCGCCGGCGTGGACTCCGTGGCCGTACTACCCCACGGTGGATTGCCAATAACCAAGTCCACATCCACGGGGAACGTGATTGTTCCGTCGAAGAAGTCAGCGCGGCGGATGTTGCCAGACGTTTTGTCCGTTGCAATTAAATTGGGTAGAAAACGGCCTTGTTCTTGGTGTTCCTGAATGTCACGAGGGCTGAGTTGGTCGAGGTAAGCCAGATACAAGCTGAAAGCTGTAATGCGGCACGCGGTCGGGTTGATGTCCACTCCGAAGAGACTTTCTTGGAGCAAGGACATAAGCTCGCGGGCACGGCGAGGATTACGTGCTGTCGGATTCTTGAGCTTCCACTCTTCGGCCATGCGGTTAAACAAGCCGACAAGGAAAATGCCCGATCCACAGGCAGGATCGAAGTACTTCTTCCCAATGGTAGAGCCGAATCCATCAAGGGCCGTATCGAGAACAACCTCGGCCAGGAAGCGCGGCGTGTAGAATGCGCCTGACTGTTTATCCACCTCCTTCAGAAACTGCTCGTAGATAGCGCTGATCGTTTCGATGGGAATGATGCTAAAGTCGTAAGGCCAGAACGTCTGCTGGCCGCTACGAACGGACGTGCCGTGAAAAAAGTCCTTTAGCGTCTTAATGTGCTGATCGTGAATGTACTCCGCCTCGGCGTTCAGGTCGTCGCTGAAGAGATCACCGTTAAAGTCCTTGCCAAGTTTCTTGAACAGGCAATAAAGGGTAGTCTTCGCGTTAGCCGTCGGCTGAATGGCAAGAATTTCTCTTAGATGCGACGCTCCCTTGGCACCTAGTCCCGACAGATAGGTTTGCCCGATCACTTCGCGGTCGAACAGATAGCATGTGAAAACGAGGCGGCACAGTAGTGCGTCGAGGACATCCGTTGGAATCTTACGCCGTGTTGCGGATGCCAGTGCCTCGCGGGTATCGGTAAGATTCTCCAGTAAGTCACGATCAATCCGGTGGTCAGGATTGAAAGACCGGGGATGCTGGCGGAAGAACTCTCCCGACTCCACTGAGGTCAGAAACTCACGGAGGCTGGCTGCCACGCGGTTAAGGGTGGAGACAAGGCTTGGCATCTGCTCGACTGATTCCGCCCCGGCCACGGGCCTGGACATGCCGGAATAGACATGAACTTTGTCGTCCGTAATGAGGACGAGAACCGGAGCGCCGCCATGATTCCAGAACAGCTTGTGAAGCCGAAAGACTTCATCCGTCGTGATGGTTACCAATTGCTTGAAGTAAACAAGCGGTGAATGATCGGCGCACAGCACCCCGTCCAAATCAAGCACATCGAATGCCCGCCGGATCAGGTGTCCTTGCGGCGTCGTAGCGTTGAGATCGTCCTTGCCTGAGAAAAAGCGAGGGGGCTTGCTCTCAGAAACCCCGAACTCGTCCTGCCAGTTTTTCCGGGCTGCGGTGGTCATTTGCGCACCGATCCCTTCGGGGCGGAAACTGTTGCAGGCTCGGAATGAAGGTGGTACGCCCAACCATCGGCGTGTTTTTCAGGCCGGATGGAATGACCTTGCGTCTTAAGAAAATTGACGTCGCGATAGATCGTCTGTTCTGAAACCTCCAGCTTCTCGGCTAAATCGCGCGACGAGAACTTGCCTGTTCGGAGCAGTTCCAGCAGGCGATCATGCCGGTTCTGAATTGCCAGAGTTTTTTCATAGCGCATTGTTCGGCCTCCACGGGAGTATGTCTAACGCGCCGTGATAGAGTTGTCAAGGTTGGTAGCGATTGACGAGAAAGCATATGCGATCACCAGCAACCTCGTCGTGGTGTATGGTTGAAATCTGGGTAACAAATTGGGAGAGGAGGCGCAGCTGAATACTTGGCGGCACCGACCTGAACAGCATCCCAAGCAGCCAGTAGACCCAGAAATCCTTTTCCAGGGGCACCGGGGACACATTCCGCCGGACCGCTGCCTGCTCGATATACAGCCCGCGCTCGTCGGCAGGCAGCTCGAGGAATTCCAGCTTCATGCGTTTTCCTCAGCCAGCTCCCGGAAGATCGGGTGCATCCAGGCCGGGGCGAGCCTTAAGTCCTTGATGAGTTCCCGCCGCTTGTCGGCCGGAAATGTGCGCTTCAGATGCTCGCGGCGCTCCGGTGTGATATGCTCCGCGCCCAGTTCGCGGAGGGCTTGCATCAGTAGGCCGCTTAAGCGCCCTGCCGCCTCCATGTTCCGTGGAGTGGTCCGCCGGAGCTGGATTGTGGTCGGCCCGATCTTTACCGTCCGGCTCGGGCCGTCGGTCAGGAAGACCGCCTTAGCCGGCACCTGTTCGGACAAGCCGAGGATGTTGGCGGCATAGGCTCCGGTGGGCTGGAGCCGCGTGCGGTCGCGACCGGCCAGGGCATGAGCCACGTCATCGGCAGACGGCGAAAGCAGGCCAAGTACCGGGTGTTTTTTTGGAAAGTCGTATACCCCGCGAGCCAGGCGGCGGATTGTTCCCTTGCGGGCGAGCCGGTGCAAGACCAGATCGACCGCTTCACGGCTGCCGAGGTCCAGGAAGTCTCCGGGAACAAAGACAGAACCGCGTCCAAAACCGTGGATGCGTGCAAGTATCCTTGAATCAATGCTTTGCGGCGATTTTCTCGCTGTCATGATGTAAGGAATTCTAGCGTGATTTCCTTACAAGATCAAGGGCAACAAGAACGGGGCTTCCCGGCATATCGGCAAAAAGCAGTTGCGGTTAAGCTTCATCCCCTTACGAATCAGTCGCAACCGATAGAGAACAGTGGCTAAGATCGTGTGGAGAGAGGCAAACTCGCACAGACGATGCCGTATACAAGGCACAAAGAGACATGGATTGCGGGCAGGGGAAGGGGGGGACGACGTTCGCTTCGCTCTGTATGCGTTATTTCAGAATCACCGGATCAAGCTGACTTTAGCCAACTAAAGTCGGGGTGCGGGCTCGCGTAGCGTCCTGAGCACATCTTCCAGGGCTACGATAATCTCTTCGTGGGTAACGTCGGCTTTGCGAAACTTCACGGTGACGCTGGCCCCGTTGGCAGCACGCAGCGTCGTCTCGAAGGAGCGAAAGGAGCGGGGGCGTCCAGTGCGCAGCGGTGTCTCGGCCGGAGGACTGGCAAGCCTGGCAGCCTCGGCAAGTGCCTGAGTTTCTCGGCGTGTCAACGACTCGTCGGCCACACGGCGGGCCAATTCGGGTTGCGCCTCTGCCGGAGCCTGGGCGATCGCATAGACGGCATCCATTGCCGGCCGCTGCCCGGCACCCTGGAGTACGGACTTGGCCTCCTCGTCGAGACGAGTGGCGATGGTGAACGCCTTCTGCACCCAGGGTTCGCTCTTGCCCATTTGTTTCGCGATCTGAGCGAGTGTGTAGCCCCGCTCGCGGGCCTGGGCAATGGCGGCGCTCAAATCGAGCGGATCGAGGTTGGTACGGTGGATGTTCTCGTGGAGCTGGAGCCAGAGCAAATCCTCATCCTTGGCATCGACCCGCAGCACCTCAACCTCCGGCAAGCCCAGCACCGCGGTCATGGCAGTGAAGCGCCCTTCGCCATAGACGATGGTATAGCTGCCGTCATCGGCCTCGCGGACGCCGATAGGGTGCTGAAGACCAACTTGCTGGATGGAGCGGGCAAGCTCCTGGATGCGCGGGGAGGAGGGGTCGCGGTCTTTCTGGCGGACCTGTGCCGGGTCGGTATGCACGCGGCTGGCGGATACGATCAACGCTCGCGGATTCTTGCGGCGGCCCGGGGGCGCATGTGTCCCCACATCCTCGCTATAGGGCAACTGAGTCGGGTTGAAACTGTCCAGTGTCCTGGTCAGGTTGTCGATGATGTCACGCTGCTGTCGCGTCGGCGCGAGTTCGTTCATGCGTCACCTCCAGAAGCTCCTTGATGAGTTGCCGGTAAGCCTCGGCGGGCTTTGAGCGTATCGAGTGCAGGGCAAGCGGCTTGCGCAGGTGCAGGGCGGTGTTGATCGCCGCGGAGTCGGGAATCTCGGTCTTGAGTAGGGCGGGCGTCCCAAGGATTTGTGCGAGGGCCTGGCGGCAGGCATCATGTACTTTGTTCTTCCTGCATTTTGACAGAAAGTAGCGGATTTCCATGTCGGGGTTTAAGGAGCGGGCGTCGCTTTCCAACTCGACGTAGTTGCGGATGCTTGCCACGCTGCGGAAGCTGAACCGCGCCGCCTCCAGTGGAATGATGGCCACGTCGCAGGCGACGAGGGCGGCATAGCCGGTCAGGTGCGGCCGGGTAGCGGTGTCCATGAGTACGTAATCGAAGGCGTCGGCAACCTCGGCAATGGCGTCGGTCAGGCAGCGCGTCAGCTCCTGGTGCTTGAAATCATACGTCCGCTCGAAGCGTTCCAGGCGGCGGTCAGCGGGGATGATGGAGATATTGGCGAAAGGCGTGGGGCAGATCAGGTCTTCGGCCAGGATGCCGGTGTCGGCGAAGAGATCGGCTACGGTATGGGGGAGTTTTTCATGATCGTCGAGAAAGACGGAGCTCAAATCGCCTTGCGAGTCGCAATCGATGAGCAGGACGCGCTTGCCTTTCTCAGCGAGGACGCCGGCCAGGTTGGTTGTGGTCGTCGTTTTGCCGACGCCGCCTTTGTGCAGAGTGATGGCAAATTTCCGAACCATACTGGCTCCTTGGGTGAGGTCTTGCGATTTAAGAACTTTAGCCAGCTAAAGTCACCGGCTATGTCCTTGATTCGGACAGTAGCGCAGGTGAGAGCGGCAAAGCAAGCACTATTTGCCAGATGGTTACGTAAGGAAGCTAACTCAGGAGCGGGCAGCGGATGCACACGTAACGCTTCCTGGTCCACGAGGACGCGGCGAGTGATCTGGGCGAGGGCACTTCCGCCCAACGCAGCCTGGCGCATGTTGTCGTCGGCATGGGCAATCGCCTGCTCCTCCAGCTCCTTCCGCTCCTGGGGCGTCAGGGCGTTAAGATAAGCGTCAATATGGGCGCGTTGCGCCTTGCGGGCGGCGGTCTCTTGCTCTTCCCGGCGGCGGCGGTCGGCTTGCTCTTCATCTTTCCGACGATGCTTCTCCTCGGCGGTTTGTTTTTGGCGGAGACGCTCCGCGCGTAGCTGGTAGCCGGCCGGTGGGCCATAGTCCTGCTCGATGGCGGCGCGAAGCCAGCCGGCCGGCTTCTTGGGCTGCTCGCCGCTTTCGATGAGGAAGTCGAGATAGTCTAGTGTTCGTCGAAAAAAGCGAATTCGGGCCAATTTCTGGCATTTTTGAGCAAATCGTGCAACGAAGATTGTACGCCAAACGTCTATCTTGGTGAAGAATCCTGGACATTCCACAAGAAACGGCT
>JAJXWW010000134.1 GCA_021781415.1 Planctomycetota bacterium | reverse complement strand
CATGTTGATCGGCGAGACGTTTGTGCGTGCTACCGACATCGGGGCCAAGCTGCGCGAGCTGCTCGGTCTGTCGTAAGTTTTTCGACATCAACCGATAGCCGCACCACGCCCACAATGCGAGCAGCCCAAACGTATCGAAAGGCGGAAAGTGAAACGTCTTGTCGCGGATGCAACAAAAAGCCGGGACGACGATTATCAGAAACAGCAGAAGGGGAGGAACGGAGTCGTCGATATCCACCCATCGAGACGATCCATGCGACCGCTTCCACCGAGAGGCGGTCGTTCGCCAGAGGCCCTGGAGAGGTGGAAGATAGCAGTGAGGCCGAGAGAACAGAAGCAGAACCGGCACGGCAGCGACGACGAAATCGTAGTACAGAAAGTGGTAGCATGAGAAGAACCCGCCCATCAACACGAACGAAGGAAACAGATCGGTCGTCTCTCCGCGTCGCGGCCATCGTCGCCAAACCACCACGAGGGTGGTGGACAGAACCGCCGACCATAGCCCCCAGCCGAGGAGGGAGAGTAGCGGATGATCCCAGGGCGCATCGAACGGCTCAGCGGCAGCGGAGGAGGGATCGCTTCGCCAGACGAGATCCTTGGCGATTTGATCCTCGAACGTGAGCAGCCAGCGGCGTGGAATGCACAGTAAATCGCGGCTCAGAATAATCCAGTTCTCTTGTCGCCGATATTCTTGTGCGGCCGCTTGCCCGACTTGGAGCCAATCGTGCCACGCTTCCCAACCGACGAACGGCAGCGTCAAGACGATCAGCGTCAGCCCCATTCCCGCCATGCTCGCGGCCATGCGCCAACGTCCCAGAAGTAACGGCACGAGCAAGAACGCCAGCGCCCAAACCGGCTTATAGGCGAGCAACCCCCAACAAATACCGGCCAGCGCCTCCCGCCCGCGCGTCAATTGCCACCAGCCTAGTAGCACAATCGTCATGGAGATTGAGCCGTTTTGTCCCAAGCCGACGCACCCCGCAAAGCCAGGAAACATCATGATGAATACCGCCGCCACCGGCATCCACACGCGCCCTTCGGTCAATCGCTGTGCCACCCAACCGGCGAAGAAGACCATCGAGAGTACGAATCCTTGCATGACGCGGTAGGCGACGCGCGGCGGCAGCAGCCCCAACGGAGCGTACAACAGAGCGTGAACCGGCGGGTATAAAGCGCCGCCGATCCGCGGCGCGGTGACATGCCCCAACCGTTCTTCCGTCCACATCGTCTTCGCCGAGGCGAGCGATACTGCCTCGTCCAAGGCCGTGCTGCCGGCCAGAGGCAATACGAACGAAGCGACGACGTTCGGTGCCTGCTCGTCGTCGGTCCCCGTCAACCAAGTCATCAGAGACTCGGCATCGCTTATCTCCGCATCGGGTCGTTCGGAGCCGGGAGGATAGCTGGCGCGGGCGATCGGTCGCAGATCGTTGCGCCGATAGAGATGCCTCCCCTGTCCCACCACGAGAGCGCGGGCCATGAGCCACTGACCGCCAAAGTCGATGCTCGCGTGTCCGCCATTGCCGTCCCGACGTAGCTTGTCGTCGTTGCATCGCCACGCTTCTTCCGCGACAAAGGCCGCCGATGCCACCGCGACAATCCAGCTCAGAATCCAACGCGTTCGAGGCCGAACCAAGAAATGCGCACCCCGTGCCAATTCGCACCCCTCGGAGCGAGGGTCCGAGACGCGGGGGCATTCGGGAGCGACGGATTGACGATGGACGGGATCGCTCATCTGCGTGGGAACTCTCGTTGTCGACACGGCGTACAATGAACTAACGGTCGGAATCGCGGGCACTTCGCGCCTCCAAAGAGGCGCAGGCTTGCGTCTGGCCGTCTCTTTTCCTGAGTACCAGGGGGCGAGAGGTTTACGGAGAGCCGTTTGGCTTCAATGGTATTGCGGCCACGGCTGGAAGAGATTGTAGCAAATCGGTGGAGGATCGAATGCCCGAAGTCGCGCGGCTCGTTACTCTGGCTCGACGCTGTCTGCGTTCTTTGCCGGAGCGTTCGACGGGCATCGTCGTTGCCGTTTCCGGAGGCGCGGACAGCGTGGCCCTGGTCCGCGCGCTCGATGCCGCCCGCTGCTCGCGCTCGCCTCTCCCCCTCGTCTTGGCTCATCTCAATCATGGCTTGCGCGGCACGGATAGCGATGTTGACGAGGAATCGGTCGTTCATTTGCACGCCGACTTGTCTTCTTTTGGGCGCGGCCCCGTGTTTCTGTCCCGAACGCGGCGCGACATCGCGGCCGAAGCTCGATCCGAAAGGGCGAACCTCGAAGCCTTGGCCCGCCGCGAGCGCTATCGTTGGCTTGCCGAAGTGGCTCGCCAACACGGCATGGCCATCGTCGCCACCGGCCACACCGCCAACGATCGGGCCGAGACGGTGTTGCATCGTCTGCTGCGCGGCACGGGATTGCGCGGCCTGCGTGGCATCGCGGCACGGCGCGAGTTGGAGCCGGGACTCACCCTGGTTCGCCCCATGTTGGAGGCAACCCGGACGGAGATTCTCGCCTATCTCAGCAATCTGAATCAGTCGTATCGAGAGGATGCCACCAACCGCGATCTTCGCTATACGCGCAATCGTCTTCGCCACGAACTGTTGCCGCTCTTGGCCGAGCGATACAATCCAGCCATCGTCGGCGTCTTGAACTCCTTGTCCGAGCAAGCCGAGGCGATCTACCGCGATGCGGAAGCGGCGGCTCAGACTCTGTTGACGGAGGCGGAGTTGCCGCGCGCCGGAGCGTTTCTCGTCTTTCAGCGCTCCCCATTGCGATCGGCCGCGCGGCATCAGGTGCGCGAGATGTTTCGACTGCTGTGGCTTCGAGAGAAGTGGCCACTCGGCGCGATGGATTATGCGGCATGGGACCGCGTCGCCGCCGTCGTCTTCGGCGAGCAGAACGCCGTCGATCTCCCCGGTCGTCTCCGTGTCCGAAGTCTCGATCGCGTCGTGCAAGTCGGCTCGGCGAACGAAGCGTAGCCGTACCGCGCCAATCGATACAATTACCGCGCGGCTCCGAGATACTCTCCCATCTCGCATCTGCTACGATAATCCGTGTCTTGGAACCCTCATATCGGGAGTGGCTATCATGAAGTCCGCGTTCGCTTGTCTTCCTCTGATCTCCTTGTTGTTGTTGTTCGCGGCTTCGCCCGTCGCGGCGGCGGAGAGCGAAGAAGGACGCTTGACCGCGTTTTTCAAATCCTATCTGGACGAGGCGTTTCGCCGCCGCCCCTTGGAGGCGACGCGGTTGGGCGATCACCGTTTCGACCATCTGCTCGACGACATCTCGGCCAAGGCGCGCGACGGCTGGACGGCGCACTATCGACAGACGCTCGCCGAACTGCCCAAGAAAGTCGATTACGCCAAGCTGCCGCGCTCGGCTCAGATCGACTACGAAATCTTCAAGCGCACGCTCACCGCCTCGCTCTGGCTGGCCGAGAACACGAAGCCCTTCGAGAACGATCCGCGCGTCTATAACGAATACCTAAGCGATAGCGTTTATCTTTTGTTCGCGCAATCGACGCAGCCCAAGGCGACGAATCTGCGCAACTGCGTCGCGCGGATGACCCATTTTCCCAAGATCGTCGCCGCCGCTAAGGAGAATCTGCGCCATCCGCCGCGCGTGATCTTGGAAACGGCCATTCGCCAGACGCGCGGCAGCATCGCCTTCTTCGAGAACGGCATCTACGAGGTGGCCGGCGAGAATCCCAAGTTGAGCGAGCTGAAACCCGCCGCCGACCGCGTCGTGCCGCTTTTGAAGGATCATTTGAAGTTTCTGGAAGGATTGCTGCCGAAGGCGACGGGCGAATGGCGCATCGGCAAGGAGAAGTTCAATACCAAACTCGATTTTGAACTGGACGCCAATCGGACGGCCGACGAGGTATTGAAGGAAGCCGAGACGGACTTCGCGCGCGTCGAACGCGATATGTACATCGTCGCTCGGCAGCTGTGGAGCGACGTTTACCCAGGGAAACCGCTGCCACCCGACGATGCCAAAGGGCGAACGGAAACGATTCGTCTTGTCCTCGAAAAGCTCAACCGCGAACACGGCAAGCCCGAGAACCTCGTCCGCGACGCGCGCGCCTCGGTCGAGCGCATCAAGGCGTTCATCCGCGAGAACGACATTCTCCGCCTGCCCGATCCGGATCAATGCAAGATCATCGAGATGCCGGAGTTCCATAGGGGCAATTCTCTGGCGTATCTCAACCCCGCGCCGCCGTTGGATGTTAAGTCCGCGAGTTATTATGCCGTCAGCCCGCCGCCCTCCGGCTGGGATGCCCGCCGCGTCGAGACGCTGCTGCAAGAGTACAACGCGCGCATGTTGCAGATTCTCACCATCCACGAAGCCTATCCGGGGCATTACGTACAATTGGAGTATTCCAATCGTCATCCCTCGTTGATTCGCCGGGTACTCTCGTCCGGCGTCTTTGCCGAGGGCTGGGCCGTCTACACCGAGCAGATGATGCTCGATCAAGGCTACGGCAAAGGCGATTTGGCCTTGCGCCTGAATCAATTGAAATGGTATTTGCGCAGCGTCGCCAACGCCATTCTCGATCACAAGATGCACTGCGCCAACATGAGCGACGACGAGGCCCTGGCCTTCTTGACCCAGCGCGCCTTCCAATCCGAGGGCGAGGCCGTGGCCAAGATCATCCGCGCCAAGCAAAGCTCGTGTCAGCTCTCCACCTATTTCGTGGGCCGCATGGCGTTCTATCGCCTGCGCCAACAGGTCGAACGCGAGCTGGGCGATAAGTTTGAACTTGGCCGCTATCACGAGGCCGTCCTCGACCACGGCACGCTGCCTGTGAAGTATCTCCCGGAAGTCGTCCGCGACCGCCTCAAACGTCCGCGCTGATGAGATGTGAAGAATCGGGACGGTTCGCCGCGACGTGCGGCGGAACGCGAATACCGAGAAGCACTCAGGAGGAGAGCATGTCCCCGAGCGATTCCGCCGCCTTGTCGCCCGCCGAGAAGGTTAAGCTGTTTCCGGCAGTGCCTGGCGTGTACCTGATGAAAGACGCGCAAGGTCTGGTTCTGTACGTCGGCAAGGCCAAGAATCTACGCAATCGGGCCGGACACTATTTCAGCAAGGCCGCCGCCGAGGATGCCCGTACCGCCGACCTCGTGCCGCTGATTGCCGACATCGATTATGTGCCCGCCGAGAGCGAAGTCGATGCTCTGCTGCTCGAAGCGCGGCTCGTCAAGGACATTCAGCCGCGCTTCAACGTCGAATTGAAAGACGACAAGACTTTTCCCTATTTACAGATACGCATTCGTGAAGATTTTCCGCGCGTCGAGTTCACGCGCCGGCCGCGCCGGCGCGGCGTGCGACTCTACGGCCCGTTCACCAGTGCCCGAACGCTTCGCCACGCCATCCAAGTGTTGCAGCGCATCTTTCAGTTCCGCACGTGTTCGCTGGACATCGGCGCGGACGAAGAGCGTTGGCGCTGGTTTCGACCGTGCCTGTTGCACAGCATTCGGCAATGTACCGCTCCGTGCAATTTCCGTGTGACCAAGGAGGAATATCGCAAACAGATCCGCGCGCTGCGACTGGTTCTGGAAGGCAAGAAAGCTCGGCTGCTGCGCGAGATGGAGCGCGAGATGGAAGCGGCCAGCAAGGCGCTGCAATTCGAGAGGGCTGCCCGGCTGCGCGACGATCGGGCGGCGTTGCAAAGCCTCGGCCAGCGCGGCGACGTGACGCGCGATGCACAGCCGGAAGTGTTTCCCATCGACCCGAAGAAGGGGCTGGCCGGACTGCGTAAGGTTCTCGGATTGGCGCAGACGCCGCGCACCATCGAGGGCGTGGACATCGCGCACCTCGGGGGTAGCGATACGGTAGCGTCGCTGGTAAACTTCATCGACGGGTTGCCGTTCAAGCCCGGCTATCGCCGCTATCGCATCCAATCGGTGGAGGGCGTCGACGATTTCGCCTCGATCCGCGAAGTGGTGACGCGCCGCTTTCGCAACGCCGGTTCGACGATTCGTAGAAAAGACCGGCGAGACGGCGGTCCCACGGAAGAGCAAATGTTTCCCGACATTTTGCTCATCGACGGTGGCAAGGGGCAGCTGAACGCGGCGCTGGACGCCTTCGCCGTGCTGGGCGTCGAACCGCCCTGCTTGATCTCGTTGGCCAAGCGCGAGGAAGAGATCTATCGCCCCGGCGAATCGGAGCCGTTGCGATTGAGCCGACACTCGGCGGCGCTGCGGTTGTTGCAATACGTCCGCGACGAAGCCCATCGCTTCGCCCAACACTATCATCATCTGTTACGACGCAAGAAACTGGACGAATGAAGGGAGTCCCCGTGCGTATTCTGTTGACCAACGACGACGGTATTTATGCTCCAGGACTGCGGGCGCTGCGGCTAGAGTTGCGCAAGCTCGGCGAAGTTCTCGTCGTCGCCCCCGCCTCGGAGCAGAGTGCCGCCGGTCATTCGGTGACATTGACGACCCCTTTAGTCGTTCAAGAAGTGCTGGACGAAGAGCGACGGCCGTTGGGTTGGGCGGTCGAAGGCCGACCCGCCGATTGCGTCAAGCTGGCGCTGCGCGAGTTGCTGCCCGAACCGCCGGACCTCATCGTCAGCGGCTTGAACGCCGGCTCCAACGCCGGCATCAACGTCCTCTATTCCGGGACCGTTGCCGCCGCCATCGAGGGGGCGTTCTTTCGTTGCACCAGCATCGCCTGTTCGCAAGAGTACACCAAACTCAAACCGCTCGATTTTCCGCGCGGTGCCGAGTTGGCCCGCCGCGCCATCGAACAAATCCTGGCTCAGAAACCGGAAACCGGCTCGCTCTTCAACATCAACATCCCCAGCCCCGAACGCGGCCCTCTGCGCGGCATCCGCGCCGTGCCGCAAAACGTCGCCCCCTATATCGAGGCGTTCGATCGCCGCACCGATCCGCGCGGCCGCGTCTATTTTTGGTCTAAACCCGATCTCCTTTGTCCCGATCCGCATCCCGACACCGACGTAACCGCCCTCGCCGAAGGCTGGATCACCGTGACGCCGCTGCAATTCGATCTGACGCAAGCGGCGCTGTTGGAACGAATGACTCGCTGGCAGTGGCGATTGTGAGATCAACGCACCTCTGCTGCGGGACGAAACGGAGGGCGTACCCAAGCGACGCACGGGAACGAGGGCAATGGAAGTCCCCACGAAAAGTGGACACGGAGTTAAGGCGTAAATGAATGCTGCTACTCCGCAGGGGACAGGTATCCAACGCGGAGTGACGGCGTTGGTTATTGAAGAACACCTCAATGTACTCGAATATAGCCGCCCGCGCCTCCACGCGCGTGGCGAAGTCGGCGTCGTGGACCAGCTCCTTCTTGAGCGAGGCGAAAAAGCGATCCATCGGCGCGTGGTTCTTGCGATAGTGTACAAGTGACAAATAATTCACACGCTCTCACTCCACCCACTGTGAAGTCCTTCCTCATTCAGGGATTTACTCCATCCGTTGAAGAGATCCAATGAAAGACGGATCGTGGGTAAGCCAACCAGATGCGAGGGATGAGGGAAAAGGAAAAGTTCGCACGAAACGGAAGGATGCCGAATCTTCTCCTCCGTTGTCCCGTGCCGTGTGTCTCCCCTATAACAACCCTGTGCCGCACGAAGAAAAGTTGAATTGAGAATCCACGATGAAAGTACCGTTGCAGTGGCTTGCGGAATATGTGCCGTTGACTTTGCCCGTTGCCGAGTTGGTCGAACGGTTGACGTTGGCTGGACTCGAAGTATCCGGCGTGCGTCTGATTGGTACGCCGGCTCCGGAAGGATTGCGCGTCAAGTCCGCCGAGGCGGGGCCGGTGTGGTCGCCGGATAAGATCGTCCTGGCGCGGGTGACGAAAGTGGAGCCTCACCCCGATCCCGCCGTCGTCAATCTGAAACTGCCGACCGTGGAATACGGACAGGGGCGAATCAAGCAACTCGTCACCGGCGCGCCGAATCTCAAGGTCGGTGACATGGGACAAGGCGTGGTGCTGGCGCTGAGCGGTTCGGTACTTTTCAGCCATCATGCCAAGGGGCAGGAGAAATCGCTGCAAGAGCTGAAACCGGCGAAGATTCGCGGAATTCCCAGCGATGCGATGGTTTGCTCCGCCTTCGAGCTGGGCATCGACGACGACAAGGAAGCGGGGATTATTCTCCTCGACGAGGAGATTGTCCCCGGCACCTCCGCCGTCGATTTCATGGGTGACATCGTTCTGGAATTGGAAGTGACGCCGAACATGGCGCGCTGTTTGTCCATGATCGGAGTGGCCCGCGAAGTCGCGGCGCTGACGGGACAGACGATGCGGCTGCCGCGGAGCGTAAGTCCGGCTTCCCAGACGGACCTACGCGATCGAGTGCGCGTCTCCATCGAAGATCCGAAACTGTGTGCGCGCTATGCGGCCATGCTGTTGAACGACGTGAAAATCGGCCCTTCGCCGGGATGGATGCAGCGTCGCTTGAGCTATGCCGGGATGCGCCCCATCAACAACATCGTCGATGTGACGAATTACGTCCTGCTAGAGTGGGGTCAGCCGCTGCACGCTTTCGATTACGACAAGCTGTCGCAACGCGCCAGCGGCAAGACGCCGCATATCGTCGTTCGCCCCGCGCGCTCCGGTGAGACGCTGGCCACGCTCGACGAAGGCAACAAGGCGACGCCGTTAAAGCTGACACCGGAGATGCTGATTATCGCCGATGAAGCGGGGCCGATCGCCTTGGCCGGCATCAAGGGCGGGGCCGATACGATGGTGACGGAGACGACGCGCCACGTTTTGTTGGAGTCGGCCAATTTCGATTTCATCAGCATTCGCCGTACCATGAAGACGCTCAATCTACCCAGCGAAGCGAGCGTGCGCTTCAGCAAGGGCATTCATCCAGAGACGGTCAAACCCGCCGCCGAACGCGCCGCCGATCTGATGCGGCTACATGGCGACGCGACCGTCTGCCCCGGCATCGTCGATGTCTATCCCCAACCGCTGCCGCCGCGGGTCATCGAACTGAAAATGTCGGAAGTGCGGCGCATTCTCGGCACCGAGTTGCCGCGCGCCGAATGCGTTCGCATCCTGCGGGCGCTGGAGTTTCAAGTCGAGGAAGTGGATGCCGACGTTCTCCGCGTCACTGCTCCGCCGCATCGGCACGACATTCAAGAAGGGCCGGCCGATCTCATTGAGGATCTGATTCGCCTGTACGGCTACGATAAGCTGCCGGCCACATTGCTCGCCGATCGGTTGCCGCCGCAACGGACCAATCAACCGCTCGTCTTCGAGGAACGTCTCCGCGATCGGTTGGTGAGTCTGGGTTTGCAAGAGGTCATCACCTACGCATTGACGACGGTAGAACGCGAGAAGCCATTGGGCGCGGCGTCGAGCGACTACGTCCGTTTGCAAAACCCCATCAGCAGCGAACGCGAAGTGATGCGGCACACGCTGCTCGTCGGCGTCTTAGAAGCGATGGCGGCGAACTTACAGCACACCCACGACGTTAGGTTGTTCGAGATCGGCTCGGTCTACCTACCGCAATCGGGCAAGAAACTGCCCGACGAGCCGCGACGTTTGGCCGTCGGTTTATGTGGGACGCGGCAACAAGAGTTCTGGGGCGAGACATCGGGTACGCCGCCTCAGCCGCTCGATTTCTTCGATCTCAAGGGGATTCTCGAATCGCTGCTGACCGATTTGCACATCTCCCCGGCGTTTCGTTCGATTCATACACCGGCCTTGCACCCGTGCCGGGCCGCCGAAGTTGTTGCCGGAGAGCGAATCCTCGGTACCTTCGGCGAGTTGCATCCCAAAGTCGCCGAGACGTTCCATCTCGGCGGCCATGTGGTGCTGGCCGGCGAGTTCGATCTCGACGCATTGCGGGCGGCGCTGCCGGTTCGATTTCCGTATCGACCCGTACCGCGCTTTCCGGCCGCGCTGCGCGATGTCGCTGTCGTGGTCGAGGAAACCGTGCCCGCCCAGCGCGTGGCCGACGAAATCCGCGCCGCCGGAGGCGCTTTACTCCGAGACGTTCGTTTGTTCGATCTGTACCGCGGCGACAGCATCCCCTCCGGCCACAAAAGCCTCGCTTACGCCTTGACCTATCGAGCCGACGACCGCACACTGACGGAGAACGAGGTGAAGAAGGCGCACGAGAAAGTCATGGGACGTCTGAAACACGTTCTCGAGGCGCAAATACGGGATAAATAAGAGTTGTAAAATCGTATGTCCGACGTTCCCTCCACCACTCAGACGCCCACGGTTGAGGGCTTCCTGAAGACGGTCCTCAAGAGTCGGCTGCTCGATCGGGAACAGCTGCAAGAAGCGCTGCGCGACGTGCCCAAGAGCCAGCGCGACGACGCTCGCGCCTTGGCCGATCATCTCATTCGCAAGGGAAAGCTCTCGCGCTTCCAGGCCGTCAAACTTCTCAATGGCCACGGTCGTGGCTTGTTGTTGGAACACTATCAAGTGTTGGCTCCCATCGGGCGGGGCGGCATGAGTACGGTCTATCTGGCCCGCGACGACCGCAGCGGCGAGTTGGTCGCGCTGAAAATGTTGACGCCGAACCGATGGCGCAACCGAGAGCGGCTGTTGACCCGCTTTCAACGCGAGATGGAATTGAGTCGCCGCGTCGCCCATCCGCATTTGGCCTGGACGCACGAATGCGGCTTATGCCTGGGTATCCACTACATCGCCATGGAGTACATCCCCGGCAAAAATCTCTCGCGCATCATCGCCGAAAGCGGGCCGTTGACGGTCCCCCGCGCCGCCCGCCTGATGGCCGAGGTCGCTTCTGGGCTGGAACACGCCCACAATCAAGGGCTGATTCACCGAGATTTGAAACCATCGAATATCATGGTCACGCCGAACGATCGCGCCAAGGTTCTCGATCTCGGCCTGGCTCTGATCCAGGGCGAAGAGGAAGAAGAAAGCGTCGTCGGGGGACAAACCTACATCGTCGGCACCATGGACTACATCGCCCCCGAACAGACGACCGATGCCGCCGCCGTCGATGGCCGAGCGGATATTTACTCTCTCGGATGTACGCTGTACTACGCCCTTTCGGGCAAATTGCCCTTTCCCGGTGGCTCGAGCCGCGACAAGGTGCGCCGCCATCGCAGCGAAGCGCCCATCCCACTCGCCCAGTTGGCCCCCTCGGTAGCGCCCGGCTTCGTTGAGGTGGTCGAGCGCATGATGGCCAAAGATCCGTCTCAGCGCCCCCCTTCCGCCGCCGCCGTCGAGGCGGAACTACGGGCTTGGTCGTCGGAGGAGGCGGTGCTGCCGTTGGATCGCCGCGACGATCCCTGGTACGTCGAGGCGGTGACGCACCTACAAAACATCGAGCCGTCGACGGATTACAGTCTACCGAGTATCTCGACACCCGAAGTCGATCTCTCCGGCGAGCTGAAAAAGGAGTCGCCCCGGACGCCGCAAACGAAAATGTTGTTGTTGGCCGCGGCAATTGTGCTCGTTCTAGCGGGAGCCATTTTGCTCGTGGCTTTATTCCTGGGAGTGTGGTGGTGGGGCGGGGGTTGACAAGCTCAGCTTCCGTGACTTATAGTCAACTGACGAACAAACATTTTTCCAAAAGGGATTGAGCCAATGACGAGAAGAGGGAGGATCGACGAACCAGATCTCTTCGGATCGCTTGAGATAAACGACAACGAAGAGCCACTTAATACCTCGGAAGGGAGTAAGCCACGGCGAATCGCTGGCGGCATTCCCACGACGGAGCTCGTATTTTCGGCGCGAGTCGGAGAAAACGCTGAACTATTCGCGCAAATTCTTGCTCTCCATCTATCCAAGGGAGCCACGATAGCGGATGTGACGTTCGGGCAGGGGGCCTTCTGGCGAGCTGTGCGCGCGACCGATTATAACGTCCTAGCCTCGGACATTGAGGCCAAGGAGGGACATGGCGTTTTTCCGTCCAAGCCGATCGAAGTGAAGACAGGAATTGATTGTAGAGACTTACCCTATGCCGCTAATTCGCTCGATGCCGTCGTCTTGGACCCACCCTACATGGAGGGGTTGTATCGCTCGGCGACGGGACACATGGCTGGCTCGGGTACTCATTCCAGTTTCCGCCATGCCTACTCGAACGGAAGAGCAACGGAGCAAGCCGGACCCAAATGGCACGACGCGGTGGTCGATATGTACGTCAAAGCCGGTCGAGAGGCTTATCGCGTACTCAAATCGGATGGCATTTTGATCGTCAAATGCCAGGATGAGGTTAGCGCCAATAAGCAACGGTTAACACATGTGGAGATCATCACCGCATACGAGACGTTGGGGTTTTATACCAAAGATCTATTCGTATTGGTGCGGACTAATCGAGCGGGGGTGAGCCGCTTGAAGAAGCAAGAGCATGCTCGCAAGAATCATTCGTACTTTCTGGTGTTCCAGAAAAGGCGCGTCAAGATTTCGTCGGTCGTTCGGTTATCCCCTGACGCTATGCCGAGGTCGGACGCTTCTCCGCAACCAGTTGATCGAGAAGAATGAAGGGGTCGGCAACGAAGTTCTCGGAGAGAGGCCAAGTCACCGGAATCATCGTCTTGATGAGTTGGTTCCGAACCTCTTCGGGATACTTAGCATGGGTTGAACGGGGTAGGTTGCGATTCAGAATGAAACCGAAGTCCCATTGCTCTCGAAAGGCGAATAATCCCGTCGCCAAGATGTCGAACTCCCCGACCAGTAGATTCGTGGTATCGACTTGTTGACCCGCTACCGCGATGGTGCGCCGATCACTGGCATCGCATTGTACCGCACCTCGATACTTGGCATCATCCGGACCCTTTCTCCAAAGAACCTTGAAGGGTTCCGACTCGATCCATTTGCGACGTTGCCTTTTACCACCGGCTTGCATCTTCGCTGCTTCTCGAATCACCTTTTTCAACCACTTCGCGGAGTCGAGATCGAAAATCTCGATGCTGTTGGTCTGGAGGGATTTCTCTTCGATGCGAAAGTCGAAGCCCTTGTAGGTGACAACCAAGTCCCCCTTCTGCACCCGGTCGTGATCGTCGTCTTTACGAATCAACGAGACTCGTCCGTCGGAGGCGAACCAGTCCCAAAGTTTCCGCTCGGCGATATAACCGGCGAGGATGCCTCGGAGGCTCGGATTGGCCAACACTACTTGCGTGAGGTATTCTAACGTCACACCGAACATCTCAAGGATCGTGCGCCGCTCCTCCATCCTCGCTCTCCCATCAAAGCCCTTCGGTGAGGTCGGAAACGGACGTCGCAAGCGTTTTGGCAAGGAGTTCGATGTTTCGCAGCGAGACATTACGGAGACCGCGCTCGATGCCGCTGATGTAGGTGCGATCCAAACCGGCAGCGTGCGCGAATGCCTCCTGCGACAATCCTTCAGCCATCCGTCGCTCTCGCAGGCGCTTGCCGAAGCGAGAGAGTATGTCATCAGTCTTTCGACTCATAAAATGCAACGGTAAATCAGCTTGGACGATCTATCCACGGACGATGAGTCTCGACTTGTCCTCGTGCCCATGCGCCTCGTGGGAACGCAAGTGTCGCTGTTATGTGGTGCGAGGTTGATAGATGCCCTCGACTAAAGAGCCTCGACCAGCGATCGCGCCAAACTCTTGACGGCGTCGAGCGATTGTGGATCGCCATTTGCCATCAGTCGAACGAAGGCGCTGCCGACGATGACGCCGTCGGCAACATCGCGCAGCGTGCGGACGTGTTCCGGCTTGCTGACGCCGAAGCCGACGCACAAGGGGACGTCCGTTTGACCGCGCAGCCAGGCGAGCTGATCGAGCAACTCGGTCGGCAGCCGATCGCGTTCGCCGGTGATTCCGGCCACGCTTACGCAGTAGAGAAAGCCGGTCGAGCGCTGGGCGATGGCCCGCGCCCGTTCGCGCGGCGTCGTCGGCGCGACGAGATGAATCAACTTGAAATCGCGCGCGGCGGCCAGGCGGCTAAGCGTCTCGGACTCCTCGAATGGTAGATCGGGCACGATGGCACCGCTGAAACCGGATTGCGCCGCACGGTCCAAAAACGCCTCCGCACCGAGTCGATGAATGAGGCTGTACGACGCCATGGCCACAAGAGGGATATTGTGGACCGGAAAACGACTGAATGTCTCGAAGATGTCCTCGACGCGCGCGCCGCGCTCCAGAGCGCGCGTGTACGAGGCCTGAATCACCGGGCCGTCCGCGATGGGATCGCTGTAGGGAAAGCCGATCTCCAACAGGTCCGCTCCACATTCGGCCAACGCGGCGGCGAAGCGGCTGGTGGCGGCGAGGTCGGGATCGCCGGCGGTGAGAAAGGGCATGAACGCCTTACGCCCTTGAGTGCGGAGCCGTTGAAAGAGTGCATCGATGGGATTCATGGTTGTAAGGGTTCAATCTCCTCGCCTTGCAAGCGCGCCACTTCGTAGCAATCCTTGTCGCCGCGTCCGGAGAAACAGATCAATACCACGTCCTGGCGGCCGCGCTGGGAAGCGAGGCGCATGCCCTCGACTACGGCGTGGGCCGTCTCGAGTGCCGGCAACACGCCTTCCAGGCGCGAACAGGTCGAGAACATCCGCAGCGCCTCGTCGTCGCCGACTTGCGTATAGCGAACGCGCCCCGTGTCTTTCCAGTAGCTATGTTCCGGCCCCACACCGGGATAATCGAGACCCGCCGAGATCGAATGCACGGCGGCCGTCTGCCCGTCGCTGTCTTGCAGTACATAGCTGAACGTACCGTGCAACACGCCCGGCTTGCCGTGGCTGAGCGTGGCGGCATGTTGACCCAATCCCTCGCCGCGTCCCGCCGCCTCGACGCCGACGAGTTCGACCTGGGCATCGTCGAGGAAGGCATAAAACATACCTGCCGCATTGCTTCCGCCGCCGACGCTGGCCACCACCGTATCTGGCAGGCGACCGAGTTGCTCCAAACATTGCTCGCGCGCCTCGCGGCCGATGACGGACTGAAAGTCGCGCACGATTTTCGGAAACGGATGCGGGCCGACGACGCTGCCGATGATGTAATGCGTGTGGGCCACGCTGGCCATCCAATCGCGCAGCGCTTCGTTGGTGGCGTCGCGCAACGTCCGGCTGCCACTCGTCACCGGCATCACTGTCGCTCCCAGCGCCTTCATCTTGAAGACATTCAGCGTCTGCCGCCGCACGTCCTCCTCGCCCATGTACACTTGGCACGACATGCCGAACAGGGCCGCCGCCGTGGCGCTGGCAACGCCGTGTTGCCCCGCGCCTGTCTCGGCGATGATGCGCGGTTTGCCCATGCGCTTCGCCAAGAGCGCCTGCCCGATGCAATTGTTGATCTTATGCGCTCCGGTATGGTTCATATCCTCGCGCTTCAGATAGATGCGCGCGCCGCCAGCTTTCTCGGTGAGGCGTTCGGCGAAGTAAAGCATCGACGGCCGGCCAACGTAAGTTTTCAAATGATGCTCGAACGCGCTCTGGAAGGAGCTGTCGGCGCGGGCTTTGGCGTACTCGTCGTCGAGTTGGGCCAGGGCTGCCATAAGCGTTTCGGGGACATAGCGTCCACCGTAGGGACCGAAACGTCCGCGAACGTCCGGCTGATTGGCAAGAGCGGAGGACATGATCTTCTCGTGAGCCTGACTGACCTTTTGGGGCATACTGTCAGCGTAGCCATCCGGCGAGGTAGGTCAAGTCGCACCTCGGTCACAGTGACTCCACGACGAACAAAGTCAGACCCATCCTTGTCGATCCTGAGAAAAGTAGCCACCAAGAAACGCGGATAAACCCAGATCAGAATGATTCTGGACTCATCCGCGTTCATCCGTGGCTAATTCCCCCACACGCCCCACCGCGGGCGGAGGCAAAGCTACCGCTTACGGCTCATGGTTTTGAAGAGCAATCGGCGGCTCTCGTTTCTCGACCCACCCTCATCGACCACTCGTTCGGAAAGGCATTTCGAGCCAGATCCTCGGCACCGTTCGCCCGTTCCATGCACTTGTGGCTACCATGAAGATAGAATCGCAATGCGGAGTACCCACGGCGACATGCCGAAACTTTTCCAATCGAGAGACGAATGAGACGGGGGCCGGACGTGAAGCGCATTGTTGTCGGTATCTCAGGTGCCAGCGGAGTGATTTACGGCATCCGTCTGTTGGAGGTGTTGCACGGCGTGGAGGAAGTCGAGACCCACTTGATTCTCACCTCGGCGGCACGGCGGACCATCGCCTTGGAGACGGACGTGTCGATCGAGCGGATCGAGGGGCTGGCCGACCGGGTCTATCGGCCGGGCGACATCGCGGCGGCCGTGTCGTCGGGTTCGTTCCGGACATCGGGGATGATCGTCGCGCCCTGCTCGATCAAGACCGTTTCGGGCATTGCGACCTCGTATTCGGATAACCTGCTTCTCCGTGCCGCGGACGTGACTTTGAAGGAGCGACGCCCGCTCGTTCTTCTCGTCCGCGAGACGCCGCTTCATTTGGGGCACCTTCGCTTGTTGGCACAGGTCGCCGAGTTGGGAGCGGTCGTGATGCCGCCGGTTCCGGCGTTCTATCATCGCCCCGCCACGGTGGAAGCCATCGTCGATCAGACCGTGAATCGAGCCTTGGACTTGCTCGACATCGTTCTGGACCCCGATCTATTCCCGCGCTGGCAGGGGCCGTCCGATCCTGCTGAGAAATGAAGGGGAGTGAAAGCAATCCGAGGATCGACCCCGAAAAATCTCCCTACGCGCCGACCCTCGGTGAGATATAATAAAGCCATCATGGGAATGCCCATCACATCCTTCTGAGCGAGGCAGCGATGAAGTACGAAGTACACGGGGAATTGCAGCCCTTTCTGGGAGGCGATTCCATTCCGCTTATCCGCGAGGTTCTGACCCTCGGCCGCCGTGATTCTTGCGATATTCCCTTGCGTTTTCCCAATATCTCTGGACAACACGCCCAGCTGTCGTTTCGCAACGGTTACTGGTACATCCGCGACCTGAACAGTACCAACGGCGTTAAGGTCAACGGTATCCGCGTTCAAGAGAAGCTGCTGCATCCGCGCGATGAGATTACCATCGGCAAACGCAAATACCGCATCGAATACGAACTGCCCGCCGACCGCCGCGCCTTGGATGAGGTGGTGGAAGAAGACATCATGAGCCAATCGCTGTTGGAGAAGGCGGGACTCGAGCGTCCGAAATCGAGCCGTCCGTCGCCGAAATCCTCAAGTTTCGACGCCGGCGATTTTCTCCTAACCGACGAGTGAGGATCTGGGTCGAAATAACTTCCCGAATCGGGCGTTCGATCGTCTGGGTCAAAGCGGAGCGAGACCCACCGAGAGAGCTGCGTGGTTCTCGCTTCGCCTCGACCCAGACTCCGAATTCGGGAAGCTACTACAAATCATGTCCTTAGCGGAAGAGGCCGAAGCCGCCCAGCCCCGAACCGCTGAGCGTGCCCAGCTTGATCGAGTTCACCGTGCTAGCACCCAACAAGGTCACGCCGAACATCCGCTGCACCGGCGATAACGCCTTGGCCAAGAACGAATCCGCCTTGATGAGATGGTTGGAGTCGATGTAGACGCGATCGCCGGGCAACAGCTGATAGTTCGTGGCGCTGGAGCCGTATTTCGCCGTCGCCATCCAGTCCACGGGCAGAATCTTCGGCGGTTGGCCGGGGCGCGTGGCACGAGCAACCCAGATGCGCTTCTTATTGGCGACGTAGGGCAAGCCGTTGATGTTCGCCATCGCGTCCAGCACCGTCTCGTTGCCGCGAATCGGGAAGGGATAAACCTGCTGTCCGTAGCCGCCGCCGTCGGTGATGACGTAGTAGAACTTGCTATTATACGACAGCACATCCACTTGCATCTCACGCTTAATCAGTTCGACGGAGGTGAAGCTCTTCTGGAATATCGTTTTCAGTTCTTCCCCTTTCGCTTTCTCGTCCCCTTTCTCGTCGATCTCTTTCAGTTTACCAAACAGTCCGGGCATCATTTCCATCAGGCGCGAAGCGACTGCGGTGCTGACCTGATCCAGCGTCATGCCGGCGACTTGGATTTTCCCGTAGATACCGAGATTGACGGTTCCGTCCGGAGCGACGAGATGTTGTCCGGTGATCGGCTGCAATCGGAGGGTAATGCGATTGGAAGCCTGAATGAGCAGAATGTCCGGCGGCTCGACGACGTAAGACGGCAGTGCCATTTTCTCGAATTCGCGCGGCACTCCGTTGGTTGGATCGTGGGGATAGGGAGCCGCTTGCGGATCGTTTACCCATGCGCTTGAACCGGCGGGCGAAGATGAAGGGAGGGTGCGCGGTTGGGATAGGATCGTTCCCTCGGTTTGTGTCCCGTTGGTTCCATCCAGAGCAGGTCCACCATTACCCGCGGGGACCGGGCTGCCCACCGGCATGGGTGCGGGGGACAAACGCCCCGACATCATCGCCGTATGGGTGACGACGCTCGAAGTCATAGGCTGGGGTTCGGGAACGAGCCGAGATGTCTCCGCGTTGACGGGCCGCACCTCGCTTTCAAACGAGCTGGCGATGACTTGACGGTTCAGTCCCGCCGTTTGTACCTCCGGATTGGAGGTTATGGACACCCTCGATCCACTGGGAAAGACCGCGATCGGCACATCCTGTCGGGCAGGAATGCTCGTCTCGGAGGAGGCGATCACTTCCGTCGACGGGACGTGCCGCGACAGGAGACTGCCTTTCGATTGATTCGGTTGGTTGGGCAGCGAGAACGAATCTCGTTCGGTTCGGCTCGAGTGACAACCCAATCCCGCTAGCAAAACGCCGGCGAGGGTTGCCGTTCCAGCCAGGAGCGATCCTCGGCTCTTGACAGGCATGATCCCGTACCTCAAGTTGTAAGTCTCGGTATGGAAGCGCGTCCGGCGGTGGTAAGACCGCAACGAAGGAACGACCGACAATCCTTGTGGCGTTCGTTCGCGGACACGGCGCAACGGGACGCAATGATCCCGTTCCTCCATCCTATCGGTATGTTGGGCAAGTCGATTTGAACCTCACTCGTCCATCGAACGTCGCTTTCCTGCCTCACCCCAGTCATCATTGGTATTTCAGGGGATTTTACCAAAGGTTACCCAAATTGCCTCGCTTGTCAGAGAATCGTCCCATTGGCTCCTCTCTCCGCTCGAGTCGCTTCCGGGAAATCCGTAGTCGGCATGAGAGATAAGAAAAAATCGTTGGGCTATTCCACGCCGCGCCTTCTGGGTTATCCTTTCGTCTTCCCACCGGCTGTGGTATGTTGTTTAGAGGATTCAACCGCGATTCCGCGACCGAGCAATGGTAGTGTTCCAATGCTTCCTCGACAGGGACTTACGAAGACGGATATTGGACGCAATCGGGAGAAATACATCGTGGCATTCACCGTTCAACCCGAAGCCCCTCCCCTATGCGAAGATGCCCTCGGGACTCTGCGCGTGGGCGACTCGCATGTGCTTCTGGAACTGGTCGTGCGAGCGTTCCAAGACGGCGCGACCCCAGAGACGATCCTGCAGCGATACTCCACACTCTCACTGCCCGACGTGTATGCCGTCATTGCCTATTACTTGCGTCATCGCTCTGAAGTCGAGGATTACTTGTCCCGACGCGAGCAGAAGGCAGAAGAAGTTCGCCGACGGCTTGAAAGTCAGCAGGGCGACTTGAGCGAAATCCGCGCTCGGCTGCTCGCCCAGCGCCAGCCGTGAGGGGCAACCGTGTTGCGACTGCTGGCGGATGAGAACTTCAATGGAGACATTGTGCGTGGCTTATTGCTGCGTCACCCGGACCTCGACATTGTTCGAGTGCAGGATGTCGGCCTTTCTAGCGCGAATGACCCCGACGTGTTGGCGTGGGCGGCGGAGAACAAACGGGTAGTCCTGACGCACGATCGCGCCACTATGCCGGACCATGCGTATGAACGAGTGGCCGCTGGCGAGGCAATGGCCGGCGTTTTCATTCTGAATGACCGATTTCCGGTCGGCCATGCCATTGAGGAGATTCTACTGCTGGCCGCATGTACCGAACAAGCAGAATGGAGCGACCGCGCGGTTCATGTACCGCTTTGAGTGCGAACCGAGTACAACACTCTGTAATCGCTTGAGATCAAGCAAAAGCATTTCCGGAGCAATGGCAATCGAATGTCACGAGTAGCTGTCGATTCAGCCCGATCGCACGGCGTGTTTACGCTAGTCGGTCGTAGGCAAAGCGGGTCGAGGAGGAAGGGAGAAGAAAAAATCGTTGAGCTATCCCACGCCGCGCCTTTATAATAAGAATGAAGTGTTGCGCGACTTACGCCTCTAGGGGAGTACGGCGATGGCGACGGATTTGGGCCGCGTGAAGTCTCCGGCGACGAACAAGTACGACGCCGTCGTTGCCTCTCAACTGGAGCAGGCCGAGAAGCGCATTCGTCTGCTCGATTTGACGGCGGGGTTGCTCGGTTTCACGGCGTTGTGCTTGGCCTACGTCGTCTTCATGGTCGTTTGCGACGCCAACTGGTTGCTCACGGCGCGAACGCGGCAGATGTCGCTCATCGTCTTCTGCCTCGGTGGCGGCGCGTATCTCGTCTGGGCCGTCCTCCGTCCGTTGCGCTTTCGCGTCAATCCGTACTATGCGGCTCAGCGCGTCGAGCGGATGCTACCCGATGCCAAAAACAGCATCGTCAATTGGGTCGATCTGCACGCGCAACCGTTGCCTCCAGCCATTCGCGGGGCGCTGGGTCAACGGGCGGCCAAAGACGCGGCGAGGGTGGATCTCGAACGAGCGATCGGGGGACGCCGCGCCGGGTGGATGGGTGGCTTGGCCGCTGTTTTTGCCGTTGCCTTCGTGCTGTCGTTCCTGTTGCTTGGCCCCGCGCCCTTTTTCTCGCTGTTGAAGCGGACGTTCAATCCCTTTTCCTCGGCGAACGGAATCTCGACTCGCACGCAGTTGGACATCCTGAAGCCCGTGGGCGGTGATGCCATCGTGACCGTTGGACAAAGCATTTCTTTCGTCGTCGAAGTCGGAGGCCGGGTTCCCGATCCGAAGGGGACGGACGCGGTTCGGTTGGTCTATCGGCATGAAGAAGCCGATCCCTGGCTCGAACGACCGCTCATTCAGGGACCGAGCCGCGAATGGACGACTTCTCTGTCTGCCGCCGAGGTTAAAAATGGATTTTGGTATCGAGTGGCCGGTGGCGACGCGGTTACGCAAGAGTATCGCGTCTCCGTCCGCGCCGCGCCGGCCATCACCGACTTCCTGACGACCTATCATTTTCGACCTTACGTCGTTCGACCCGACGAGGTTCGACGCGAACGAGACTTGAGGGAACTGCGGGGCACCGAGGTACTCCTGCGCGTCCAGACCAATCGCGCTCCCACCAAGGCATGGATGGAGATCGAGGGCAAGACCGGCAAATCCGTTGTCCTCGGCACGCTCGATCCCACCGAACCGCGCGGCTTCTTTGTCCGCTATGTCATTAAAGAAGATGGCAAATATCGCTTATTCTTCCTTACGGCGGAAGAAGAGTCCTATGCCGACGCGGATGCCTCGCTCGTGACGGCGATTCCCGACGCTCCGCCCACCGTGGAACTGACAGAGCCGGGGAAGGACATTCGCTTGCCCGCCGACGCGCTCTTGTCATTGGAGGGTAAGGCCGGGGACGACATCGGCGTCAAGAGCGTGCGGCTGCGGATGCAAGTGATCGGCGGCGACAAGCTGCAAGACAAACCGTATCGCACCGACGAGCAGATGCGCCTGGTTGATGGAGGCTATCCGCGCGAAGTCGAATACAAGGACTTTGTGGAGCTGTCCGGCGTTCGAAGCATAGACGGCCGCGCGGTTGCTCTCCGAGGCGGTATGGAACTGGAGTATTGGCTGGAAGCCAGTGATGCCTGCGATTACCCCCAACCCGGAGTTGCCGAGAGCAAGCACTTCCGAATCCTACTGACCGATCCAGAGAAGAACGAAGCCAAGCAGAAACAAGACCAGCAACAAGCCGAGAAGGAAAAGAAAGAACACGAACAGAAACAGGATCAGAAGCGCCAAAAAGAAGAGCGGCAGCGCGAACAACAAAAACAAGAACAGCAAGCGCGCAACCAAGAAGAAGAGAACAAGAGTAAGGAAAACGACAAGGGCGCGGGAGAGCAAGGACAACCGAAAGACGGCGAACAGAAAAACGAAGGTGAAAACAAGAACGACCACGGCGGTCGAGCGGACAAGAACAACGGCCAGGGCGCGAAGGACGATCTGCCCAACGAAGACCAAAAGACCGAGGAGCAGATTAAGAACGCCCTGGAGAAGAAGGAAGAAAAACAGGGCGAGGGCAAGCCGGAAAAGTGCGAACAGGGCGAGGGCAAGGGCGATGGGAACAAGCCCGATGGCGGCGAATCGTCCGGCGCGAAATCCGAGAGCGAGAGCAAGGGAGCGGCGGGGCAAGAATCCAAGGCATCCAGCGAGAACAAGGAGAAGGGGCCATCGCAACCGGGCGACGATGCCTCGAAGGGAGACGGCAAGGGCGAGAATTCGTCCAACCCTCCGGACGGCGACAAGGGGGAAGGAAAGCAAGGCGGCGATCCGAAGAATCCATCCGGCGAGGGGAAGTCGGGTGAGTCCAAAGGCCAACCCGAAGCCGCGGCGTCCTCCGGTGAGAATAAGCCCAGCGGCGATCCGGATGGGAAGAAAGAGAGCGGCGAAGGCAAACCGCAACCTCAAGGCCAAGGTCAAGAATCGAGCGACAACAAACCGGTCGACAAGAACGGGGAGGGAACCCAGAGACAGACCGGCGAAGCCAAGGACAACGGCAATCCCAGCCGAGGCGAGGCCAAGACCGAGGGCGAATCGAAGGAGGGAGCGAATGCCGAACAGAAACCGGATGCATCGTCTCCGAGACAGGATTCGTCCGCCAAGGGGGATGCCAAACCGTCTCCCGACGAAGGCGAGAAAGGAAAAACGGCGCAAGGACAGAGCAAGCCGGACGCAGGCGCGCAGGCGCGCAACGCCAACGCCAAGGATGTGCGCGATCTCCAGCGCGAGCTACAGAACAAGAACGATGCCGCCCGCGAAGAGGCCAAGCGCCAGTTGGAACGCATCGAGAAAGAAGCGTTCGATCCCGATGCCCGCGAGAAGGCCGGCGAAGCGCTCGACAAGAAAGAGCCTCGCTCCGGTTCCAGCGAGAAGAACGAAGCGAGCCAGGGAGACGGTGGCTCCGGCACGACGAACGGAGAAAAAGAAGGACAACCGGGATCAAAAAAAGGCGATAAACAGAACGGGCAGAACACGCAAGGCAGCGGTTCGGCCAGCGGTGGCGGCGGCGACCGCAATAGCGGTAAACCCGATGGTGGCGGACGTGGAGGCGCGTCGGCCCCAGGCAAGTCCGAGAAGCCGGGCAGCCACCGCGCCGCGCAGATGCAACTCGAAGACTTCGCCAAGCGCGTCGATAAGGACATTTTGAAAGAGGCCGGAGTGTCGGAGGAAGCGTGGAAGAAATATCTCGAATCGAAGCGCAAGCAAGTCGCGCCGCGCGAGACGACCCGTCCGGAGGCACCGGCCGAACCCCAACAGGCGAAGCCGCTACCGAGTATGGGCGGTCGAACGATTGAACCTTCCGGCTCCGGTCCCGGGGATACCCACGGACCCGACCGAGGGCAACCGCCCCCCGGCTACCGCGACGCCTTCCGCGAATTCACACGGCAAATGTCGAAGGGTAAATGAAACGCCGCTCGGCTGTTGACGCTCGACCAATTGGAGGCCGAGAGCCGATTGCCGAAAGCCGATTGCCGAAAGCCGAATCCGGTATGGCCACACTTCTCGTTGTCGATGACGAAGCCTCCATCCTGTTGGCCTTTCGCAGGGCATTCCGCGAACCGGATGTCACCGTTTGGACCGCCGAGACCGCGGCCGAGGGGTTGACGCTCGCCAAAGAGAAAAGTCCCGACGTCATCGTTCTCGACGTGCATTTGCCCGACATGCTCGGCTTGGAGATGCTGCGAAGGCTGCGGCAACTCGATGCGCGCAGTCTCGTCGTCTTCATCACTGGACGCGGCACGACGGATACGGCTATCGAAGCCATGAAACTCGGCGCGTACGAGTATCTTCTGAAGCCGTTGGAACTGAGCGCGCTGCGGCAAACGATCGAGCGCGCTTTAGCCATCGCACGGCTCATGCATGTCCCCGCCGTCCCCAACGCCGACGCCACCGTGGACGATCTCTCCGACGCCATCGTCGGCGTTTGTCCGGCCATGCAGGATGTCTACAAGGCCATTGGCCGCGTCGCCGCTCAGGACGTGACGGTCCTTATCACCGGCGAGAGCGGGACCGGCAAGGAGCTGGTCGCCCGCGCTTTGTATCAACACAGCCGCCGGGCCAAGGGGCCGTTCCTGCCCATCAACTGCGCCGCCATTCCCGAACAACTGTTGGAGAGCGAACTATTTGGCCACGAAAAGGGCGCGTTTACTGGCGCGGATCGCAAACGAATCGGCAAGTTTGAGCAGTGCAACGGCGGCACGCTGTTTCTCGATGAAGTCGGCACCATGAGTCCGCTGACGCAGAGCAAACTGCTGCGCGTCCTCCAGGAGCAAACCTTCGAGCGCCTGGGCGGCAACGAGACGTTGCGCACCGACGTACGCGTGTTGGCGGCGACGAATGCGAACCTCGACAGCGCCGTATCCGCCGGCCGCTTTCGACTCGATCTCTTCTATCGACTCCGCGTGTTCACCATTCACCTCCCGTCCCTGCGCGAACGTGGCGACGATCTGAAATTGCTGATCGCCCATTACCTGCGTCGCTTCAACCGCGAGTTGGGAAAGGAGGTGCGCGACGTGTCCCCGGAGGCGCTGGCAGTGCTGCGGCGCTATCCCTGGCCGGGCAACATCCGCGAACTACAAAGCGTCCTCAAGCAAGCGCTCTTGCAGGCGAGTGGACTCGTGCTGCTGCCCGACTTTCTCCCTCCCAGCACGACTGGAACACCCGCCGCGCCGCAGTCGGTGGAAAAGACGCCAAACGAGATCGGCATTGAGGCGTTTGTGGAGGCGCGCCTGGCGGCGGGATCGCAAGAATTGTACGCCGAGACGCTCGAGAAATTGGATCGGCTGTTGGTGACGCGCGTGCTACGACAGACTGATGGCAATCAATTGCAGGCGGCCAAGATCCTCGGCATCACGCGCGGCAGCCTCCGCACGAAGATCCGCGATCTCGGCATCCGCATCGACCGCACCATCGGCGGCGCGGAGGAAGAGTGAAAGATCGAATTTCTCTGCTTTGTCCGTCAAGATTTTAACCGCTGTTGGTAATCCTCCAGAGTCGGCGAATTGTAGATCAAGTCGAGCCATTGTTCGAAAAGAGCGGGATCTTTCGCGGCGCGAATGCGTGCCGTTAACTCTTCCGGCAGTGGAGCGCCGAAATGTCGAGTCAAAGCGCGGATCAGCATATTGGCCTGGCCTTGGAGTCGCCCTTCCGCTTGGCCTTCGGCCAGTCCTTCTTCCTTGGCCAATCGTTCCACGCTGGTGACGTAAGGCATGTGCATCTCCCGTTCGATTTGCTCCGCTTCCTGTTTGAAAAGTCTTTCGAAAGACGAAGGCAAATCCATCATCCAATCGAGAACACGAAACAATTGTAACACATCGTCCCGACTCATACCACGTTCGTACAACTCGCGAATCAAACGCACTTTGCTTTGAAAACGAGAATTGGGATCGTGCCGCGTCCGCATCATGGCCAGATGCGCTCGCGTCACGAGCGCAAAGGGATTATCGCTGGCCTGCAAGACCGATTCTCGATCGGCGAAATCCAGCAGCTTGACCACCCCGAACTGAAAGTCCAAACGGCAGACCCCCAGATCGTAGGCAAAGCGATTGGGTCGCCAATTCGGTCGGTCGTCGGCCAGCACCGCCAGGCTGATGACCCGGCGGTTGTAACAGTCGAAGATACGATAGTGATAAACGAACATTCGCTGGGAGAAGTCGATTTCCGGCCAGCCCTGCACTTCGATGTGGATGAGCAGCCAGTTTTCCGTGCCGTCGAGCTTCCAAACTTTGACGAGGACATCGGCCAGACGTTTACCTAACTCGGCGTCGCGCACTATTTGGCGCAACTCCGTGTTAAGCCATTCGTAGCCGCGCGACCAATCGATGGAGGCAAACACGGTCGGAAAATAAAGCGACAAAAATGAGGGCAAATAGCGCTCCAGCGCTTCCTTCCAAGGGGAATCGTGGTCGCTCATGGTGCGTCGTCTCCCTCTTTCCTCGCGCGAAGGCTCGGGTGGGACATGGGGCTATTCGGCCCCACCGTGCATAACAATCGAGGTGGAAAGCTCTACCGACGTTTCGACTCGTTACAACGGCGGAAGATTGCCGGAGACGTCAAACGTCAGCGGTCGCGGTGGACCGATCGGATCGAATTCCGTCTGTCGATCCTTCTCTTCCAAACACGCCTCCGATACTTCCAGTTCTTCCAATTGCATCGTATTGCGGATGCGCAATATCCGCGCTTGCTCCGGCGCGCGCGTACCGATGATGGCTAGAGCGGCGTCGATCACTTCTCGATCCGTGTCAAAATGGACGGGCAGGAAAGCGCCTTCGGGATAGCCGGCGGTCAAACAGTTGATGACGGTGGCGCGATAATCCATCGTCCGAATGAGGCGGGTGGAGGTGAAGTCGGCCAGACCGATGCCGCTAGCGTTGCCGTGCGTCTTGTCGCTGAGGCCGCGAACGTAGATCAACCGCATGGAGGGCATGCCATCCGGCGACGGTTGCGTGCGAA
>JAJXWW010000156.1 GCA_021781415.1 Planctomycetota bacterium | reverse complement strand
GCCTCAGCACCTCGTGGGCTGCGGACCCGAACCGATGCTGCATGCTCTGGCTCAGCTGGCTGGAAGCTGGAACGTACCCTGTCATCTGTCGTTGGAAACTCCCATGGCCTGCGGCGTCGGCATCTGTTTCAGTTGTGTGACGCGCGTGCGCACCGCCGAAGGCTGGGACTACCGCCGCGTCTGCGTCGATGGCCCAATCTTCGACGCGACGGACCTGGTATGGAGCTGACGCGAGGCTCCGCTGAATAACTTCTGTTTTGTAAACGGGTCGATGCCGATGTAGTACCCGCAGGTGGCGATGTCTTCAGGTAAAACGTGAAAAGTTCTCAGTTGAAATCGAGTACCAGCTCTTGGTCACCCTTGCGGATGGTCACGATGCCGCTGCCGAAATCCCCTTGGATGAAGGAACTGTCGTGAACCTTCTTCGGCGCGTAGTTGACCTGCACGCCGTCCACCAGCGGCGACTTCGAATAGTCCGGGAATAGCGTCAACGTCGTGCGGTTCAACGAGCTGGCGTAGTCCAGACGGCGATCGGTGTACTTCAAGGTATTGCCGAGAACGGCGGTCTGGAAGGCGGTGAAGTCTTTGAAGTCAGCCTTGCGCGCAGCCTCGATGATGACAGGAGAATACTCGTCTGCGCACTTGAGCCATTCGCCGCCGTCCGTGCGGCCTTTTCTTTCGCGATGCTGCTCGATGGTGTCCTTCTCCCAACTCTTTTCTCCCTTCACCACGCGCACCGCAGCGTAGGCCCGTGGCGCTTCGGCGAAAACCCAGCCGGAGCGTTCCTGTCGCTTCAGTGAGGCATCGAACCACACGCGCTGTCCCTTGGCGTTGCTGGACTTGAGACGTTGAACGATGAGGACGCCGCGCTTCTGCACCGACCACTCGGCGTTGTAGACGCTGCCGCGCTTGGGCTCCAGCGGCTGCGAGAATATCCGCGCGGTTGGGTGGCCGGCGAAGATGACGCCTTCCCACCGGTTCTGACTGCTGATCGCGGTCCAATCTTTTTGGTCTCGCGCTTCGATCATGCTGGTGCCCATCACGAAGTCCGGCGTGCAATAACTGTAGCGCAGCAAGCTGCCGCCTTCGGGGCGGAGCGCGTAGACACCTTGCGGTGCGAAGAATGGATGCTTGGGATCGGCGACAAAGTTCGGTGGTGGGTCGCCGGCCTTGCGAGCAACCGCGAGTCCCGGGCGGCGTGAGATCGATTCGTAAACGCCACGTCCCGCCGCGTCGAGCGCCAGCGCCGCGACGAGCGGCGATGGCCGCCAAAACGTCGTGGCACCGCAGACGCACGAAGGATGCTGGCTGCGGGCGCTGCCGAGGCCGAAGTGAAACCATGCCAGTCCGTCCATGCTCGTGCTGGTGGTCGAGTTCCCGCCCGGGTAGCAGCGATGCCGGCTGCCGCCACGCACGCCATTGATTTCCTCAATGGCCCAATCGGCCCAGTATAAGTCGAGCAGCATGCTCATGCGCCGACGCAACTTGGGATCATCTGCGAAGTCCGCGATGTTATACCAGCCGCCGAGGGTGTACTTGTTATAAGCAGAGTTACACTCGACCAGCAGACCCGACGCGGCAGTGTTGCGGATGAACCGTTTGTAATAGTCGTTGAACGCCACCGCCATCTGCGCGGGCGTCGTGCCGTCGGCGTAGCGGCGATTCTTGTAGTCGGGGTGCTTTGCAAAAATCTGCGCCGCGCCCCAGAAACTGGACCACGCCTGCGCGTGATGGTTCTCGCTGCCCCAGCGCCACCAATCGCGTTCCGGCAATGTCATCTCCAACCGGCAGTTCGGAGCGGCCCACTGCCAGAGCATCTCCAGCAGAGCCGCCTCGGCCTCGACGCTCATGCGGCCGGGGAAATGTTTGCTCCCGCGGCCGAAAAGAAAGTAAATGCGTTCCAGAATATAGGCATTCCAGTGAAAATCCCCCCCTTTCAGCGACTCAGGAAACTCCTTCTCGCGCTCCGTGAGGATTGCCTTGTCTGCATCTTTGGTGCGTTGGTTGAGCCAGTAGGCCGCCAGAGCGAAGTCCTGGTAGTGGCTGCAACCGCTCGGCGGATACGGCTTGGCCAATTGCAAGCGCATCACGGCATCGCGCCTCGAGTCGATGCTAGCGATGACAGTCTTCGCGTCGGGCGGTATGGGCTGCTCGGACGCGGCAGTGATCTTCAGCAAGCTGAGCGCCGTGAAACCGAGCAGGCATGACCGTAATGGCGAAATGGTCCTTTTTTTCATCATCGAGACAGCTCGCTTTGTCAGGATAGGGCGTTCTGCTGCTTCACGGAGGCAAGTTCGTCAGCTGAAATCCAGTACCAACACCTTATGTTCCCCGATAACGTTAGGATAGTCGCGCACAATGATGACCTGCGACGCCATGTACCGTTGTTTGCCTGCGTCCGGCAGCGTGACGGTGACCGGCGAGGCGTCGAGGTCAAACACTCCGAACGAGTACAACGTGTCCCGGTTCAGGCGGATCACCGTCTGATTGTTGATCGGCGCGAGATCGCGTTCATGTTTGAACTTCCCGAACCCGCCTTCCTTCGTGAAGCGAGCGAAGTAGGTGTCGGATTCGGCGCGGCGGAAGTTATCGACCGTCACCCGCACTCGCTTGGACTCTTCCGCTGTCGCGATAGTCAACCAGCCGATTGCAAGCAGGACTGAAATCGAGAGACTCAATCGCGTTCGCATGGCGGCAACTCCCCGAAGTAATCGTGACACACTTTCGCCACTGTATGATATAGAGTCCGAGTCGTTCGCCCGCTTCCTCTCTGCCTCGATCCCGAGGTCCCTTTGGCGATGTAGACCTACTGCTTGGTGAAGGGGTCGATGCCGGTGTAATACAAGCAGGTGGCGATGTCAAAAGTCGTCGGCACAAAACGCAGCATATCCGACAACTTCTCCGTCGGATACAAGGGCCCACCTGTTTTACTTCACCGCTATTGCGCAGGCCGAGCGGGGGTCTCCCCGCTCGGATAAAGCGCTGAACGGGGAGATTTGGCTGGCACCGATGAGACGGTTTTCACGTGGTTCCCCCCGCCGCCAATGTTGATCGGAACGATGAACACGCTACTGCTGACGTCGGCCGCCTGGAGCCAGTCGCGATACGCGCCGGGCAGGAACAGGTCGTGGATCGGTTGCGGTGGGGAGATCGGATTCGGCAGAGTACACGGGTTCGGAGTGTTTTCTAGGAGGATGAGTCCTCTCGTTTTTCCCTGTCTTAGCTGCTTCATTTTTCAAGGACCTTATGCCTCGGCTTCCTCTTCTACGTCTTCGGAGGCATCGGGCCAATCAAACGGAATCAGCTTCTCGTTCGAGCCCCACCTGTACTTGACCGCCTTCCTGTACTTGTTGTAGTCCGCGAAATAGGCGTGCTCCAGCACGATGACCTGAAGAGTTTTCTGCTCGGCGACCTCATCGAACAACGCGTCAAAGTACTTCTTCAAATCCGTTTTGTCCGCGGAGTCGATCTGCACTTCGCCGGGGTTACTTTCGGGGGAATAGAACGGCCTGCTCAGCTGATCGAACACAACGACGCCAGGCACTGGTCGGTCGCCCTCGGCGAATACCCGGTGGAGCGCAAGAACTGCAATAACCCTCCCGCTGAGGCAACTCTCGTCTCCACCAACGTCCCGCATATCCATGACGTGATTGCCCCGGATGAATTGCAACCGGACCTTACGGGCGTCGAACATCGCCTGAACGTCACTGTAATTCTCGTCGATCGGAAGTTTCTTCAAGATGGCGGACGCATGCGTGGACACCTGCATCTGGAGGGCGTTGAGGCTCTCGGCTTTCGCATCAGGATCAACCAGCGACTGTAAATCCGCTATTTCAGCACGGCGTTCTTCGAGCTTGTCTTCCTCGCCCTCCGGTACACTGGGCAACGTATCGAGGAAATAGCTGATCCTTCCCGCAACACGCATGCGCCGTTGATCGAGTTCAATTCTCCCAGCGTTTTGTTCCACCTCCCTGACGATGCCGGCAATCTGCTCCCTCACCCCCGCAAGTTGTGCTGCCTCACCCTCGATTTGCTGGCGAAGCCGCGCAATGTAGGCGTCGATCTGGGGGCGATCCTGATTCACCTCCTCCAGGTCACCGCCCAACCGGGTTAGCGCGGCCTGGATCGCAGTGAGGGGTTCCGTCTTGTCACCTATGGGGTTCTCACAGACAGGGCAGACATCCACCTCGCCTCCGACCCTGAAAACGCTGCTGACATCCAGCTTTCGCTGTTGCCGCCGCACCGACTCCGCGAAGCCGTTCGCGGAGTTCAGCATCTCCGCCGCGGCATCGAGTTGGGATCGCAAGTTCGCGATCGAACCTTGTAGCTGCCGCTCCCGCGCGTTGAGCGGTGCCAGGCGATCACCGCCCGCCGCAGGCGATTGGGAGCTAGGTGTCCACATCGCAGCAGACCGCAGCGACAAGAACCAATCGTCACCCAACTCCGGGTCGGGGCTGACTTGGACCATTCCGAGATTGAGCGCCTCCTCCAGAAGTGCCGCTCCGCGCTCGACATTCGCGTCGGCATCCGATTGCAGCGAATCGCGGCGACGCTCTTCTCGCTCAAGTTGAGTCTTCAGCTTTTTCAGCCGGACTTCGTTCGCAGCGGTAGACTCGTTCACCGCTCCCAGGAAATAAGGAATCGAGTCCGTGATGCTGAGCCTACGCTCGTCGCTCATCCCGCGGAGAAGGGCCAGCTTGTCGAGGATGACGTCGTCGCTCACCAGGACGTATGGAAGCGCGTTCCTCAAAGAGATCCGGTTCCCTTGTCGCTCGGTGAAAGTCTGGCCAGTTACATTTCCCATCCGCATAGCCTGTTCAAACTGCCGCAGAGCCCCATCGGTGTTCGTAGTCTTCCGTAGACCCTCCTCTGATGTTGGAATCTCGGCCTTGGGGCCGATCGAATAGAAGACATCTTCACTGGACTTCCGAGGGAGTTGGACCACACGTCGGCAAATGAAGACCTCGGTCTTGTCGCGGACCCAGCACACTCCGACCCACGAGCATCTTTCCCGCACGATGCCTGGAATGTGGCACTCCCCAGCCCCCATCGCGTAGTCGATGGCTTCGATGATTGCCGACTTCCCGGTGTTTGACTCACCCACAATGATGTTCACCGCAGATAGGTCAAGGGTCAGGTCGCGCCGCGACCCGTGATGGCTGTAGAACGAAAGCGACCGGATTTGCCAGCGGCTCATCGGTGGGCTCCCATGCATACGAATACGGTTTCCTCTGAACGCACGCGCCCGATCCACCCGCCGAGCCGCTTAGCCAACTTCAATGCTCTTCCGGGCTCCGTCGTTGCGACGAAGTTTGGCTTCTTCTTCAAACCGGAAGAGATCGGCAATACGCGGCCTTGGTCGCTAATAGTCAGAATTCGCTGCCGGATCCCAAAAAGCAATGCATGCCGACTGAAGCTAGCGGTTCGAGTCAGCTTTTCGGGAAATCCAATCGTGACTTCCGGAAACCGTCCTACCCACGGCAACAGGCCCGTCGTGGCAGCCGTCTCGTCGAGGGTTGAAGCGATGTCGCCCGACAGCACGATCGGTAGGGGCAGGTATACCAACGACAATGGCAGGCCAGCGGCATCCTCCTTGACATAGGCCTCCACGAAGGCCCGAATGACGAGCGCACCCAAAGCCGGGTTGGTCGAAGCATAAATGTCGATACTGACCGCCATCACAGCCCCTTTGCTTTGAACTTCGCGACTAGGTTCTCGTAGTCCGGATGCCAGCCGAGTTTCGCCTCTTCAGCCAGTTGCTGGTAACTTCCCTGCACGAGAAAGGCATGCGTCCAGTCAGGCCGGATACGCCGCACCTCTTGAGGAGCTCCGTGGTGGGACCAGTCAAGGAGGGCCAATCCGCACTGGCAATGTTCGGCCGGTTTCTTGCCTCTACAGTCATCCTTCATCGGGCCGAATCTCCCGTCCCAGACCTCGATCAGCCGTTTATCGAATGCCGCGAGATCTGCGGCTGCGGCAAAGTCCCGATCCAGCCACTCTTGGCGTTGGTTGCGCGCTCTCCACCGAGCCAACGCGGCCCGATTGATTCTGCTTCTTTCTCCCTTTACCCAGAGTATCTGCTGCTCCATCATCTGCCCGACCTCTTTGTCGATCGAAGGAGGCTCAGATTCACTGAAGTTATCAGGCAAGCTGCGATCTGAGTGCTCCAGAATCATGTCCTGGATCCGTCGTTGCACTTCGGATTTGGCGAGTTTCCGAGATCGCTTATTGAGCAGCGAAAGTACTACCTGGCGATCCCACCAAGCAATTAAGTCCTCGATGAACCTCGTCCGGATCGATGGTAGCAGGAGACTGCCCACCAGTTTCTCGACCTCAGCCGGCACGTCTGCCGCCGAGAAGCTGCTCGGGACGATCGATATGTAGCCGAGAAGCTTCCGTCGTTCCGTCTGCTTTAGCTTCAGGAACCCCTCGCATCCTGCATGGCGAGAGGCGTACGGCAACGTCTTGCCTGCTTTTTTCGCCGCGCTACGTGCGTCTTTCACGCGGGCGGCTTCCGCCTCCATAGCCTTCAGTAACGCGCTTCGGTTCGATTTCGGCGTTGCGAGCGCAGCCAGTTCGCATCCGTTCGCGATCGACGCGCACGTGACGAAGATGAAGTTGACCGAACCATCGAACGGTCCCGATAACCAGATACCAATGGTGTTCCAGAAGCCGTCATCTTTCAAGGTAAGTGGGGGCGGAGTGCCGGTGCTGTGCTTGAGTTGGTTGAGCGAGGTGATCGTGCCGTACTCTACGACATCGTCCTCGGTTTCTACGCTCACCGACGATCCGTCGGTTCCCTTGAGGAGTGCCACGAGGGCGTACATACCCTGGTGGTAGTAGCCGAGAGCGGAGGGGGCCGCAGAATGCGACTTGGGCTTCTTGAGCGACTTTCCCATAAGGTTACACCGTGGCTATTCTGGTATGCCTCTCCTTGGCGGCGTTCTACCGACCGATTCGCACGAAATTCTATGCTGGTGTATAGTCTATCGCCAGATCTGCATCCATGTTTGTATCGCGATAAGGCGCACGTCCGCGTCATTGCCAATCGCTGACGGCGGCGGGGCGATCAGCCCTTCTGACGCCCGCTGTTTTTCTTCCCTTGCCGCCGCTTGGCTCCCTTCCTTCCAGGCCGGTAACCGGTCGGCTTCACCGGTTCGGGTCCGCGCTCGCCTGGCTTTTCGTCTCTGGCCGGGTTTGCGACCGTGTGATAGTGGTCGTCGTCCTCCTCACCCTGAACGGCACGGGTCGCGGCACGCCTCCTTGCCTCAATCGCCTCCTTCGGCGGATTCGCGGGTATGAGGCAGTCGCAGCCGTTGCCAGTCAGATCCTGCCGCCCCGCCTGGAGCGGCACCTCGCGCACCGCGAAGTAATTCTCCGACTTGAAGAACTGCATCAGCGCCCGCTGCATTTTCCTGTCTCGCAGGCCCTTGGCGATGTACACCTCCTGCTTCGTAAACGGGTCGAGGCCGGTGTAGTACATGCAGGTGGCTAGGTTGAACGTCCGCCGCTTCGAGTTCGGCTGCTTTCACGTCTTCCCAAGGACCAAATCCACGATCCGACGCTCGCGGAATCCGCCGAACGCTTACGGAAGGGAGACATTGTGGTAGATTTCCTGCACGTCATCGCAATCGTTTAGCATGCCCAGGAATCTCTCGAACAGGGCCAAGTCTTCCTCGCTGAGCGTCTTTGTTGCCTGAGGCAGGAATGTGATTTCCTGGACTTCCAGTTCAAGGCCTGGGAATGCCTCGATCAATGACGTTTTGGCTTTGTAGAACTCGGTGGGAGGGACGAAGACGGTAATGGAGCCATCCTTGGTTTCGACATCTTCGATGGCGACATCCGCGGCGAACATGGCCTCCAGCACTTGGTCCTCATTGTCACCCTTGAAAGAGAGGATCGCCAAGTGATCGAACGACATCACGACGGATCCATTGGCGGCCATTTTGGACCCTGTCTTGGTGAAACAACTGCGAATATCGGAGATGGTACGTGTATTGTTGTCGGTCAAGCACTCGACAATCACTAAGGCACCACCGGGACCAAAACCCTCATAACGCGCCGGTTGGAAGTCCTCGCCTCCCGTGCCGGCGGCTTTCTGAATGGCCTTTTCAATTACATGGCTCGGAACATTTTCACGCTTGGCTCTTTCGACGAAGTTCCGCAGAACCGGATTGGCATCCGGATCGGGCACGCCATTCTTGGCCGCCATGTACAATTGTTTGCTGTACTTGGAATACAGCTTCGAGTTCTGAGCGGCGGTTTTGAAGATTGAGTGTTTGCGCTTCTCGAAAATTCTTCCCATACGAAGTCTGCCTCTCTACTTTTTCAAAGGAGTCGGGCCTTGAGGGGTCCCGTTCCATCGGCAAGAACCTTGGGGCTTACGCGACAGTGGTCGGGTTCAGCCGCTACCGGGCTTCTGACGCTGGGGCCGGCTCTTTCGACCTGGCCGGTAGCCCTTTGTCTTTGATTGTATCGCTCCACGCTCACCGGGTTTCTCTCCTTTCGCGGGATTCGCAACGGTGTGGTAGTAATCGCCGTCACTCGCGCGTTTCCGTCGTGCTTCAATGGCTTCCTTTGGCGGATGGGCGGGAATGAGGCAATCGCAGCCGTTGCCAATCAGATCCTGCCGTCCTGCCTGCATCAGCGCCTCGCGCACCGCGAAGTAGTTCTCCGGCTTGAAGAACTGCATCAGCGCCCGCTGCATTTTCCGGTCTCGCAGGCCCTTGGCGATGTAGACCTGCTGCTTGGTGAACGGATCGATGCCGGTGTAGTACATGCGGAGGGCGATGTCACTTGGGACAGCGCGCCTCACACCTTGCCTCCATTCGCCAGTCCGTTCGGCGGGCGAGGACTGATAGGTAGGCTCGTGGCAGCGTCAAAACAGTCGGCAGCGGTGCCCCGAAACTCGGCGATTAACAGCCGACGTACGGCAATGTCGTCTGCGAACACTGCCATCCAGATGCTGAAGAAACCACACTCGCGTGCGGTGCGAGCGACCTGTCGGCGGAACGCCTCGGTCGGGTTGGCAAGTAGGTCATCTCGACTCGATTGGGCGGTGAGCCAGACTTCCATACGCTGAGCCACGCGGTCGAGGGCGACCAGTCGCCCGTTGTTGTCCATGACCGCACTAGCCCGCCTGTCCAACCCGACCAGGGCTAGAGTGGCCGCAGCCATCTCCCGCGTCGCGGCCGGCAGGCCGATCCGTACACTAATCCTACCGTCCTCGGTGTAATCGAATGCTGCTGCCGTGTTATCTCGGTCGGGCAGCAACACATTGGCGAGTACCACGTCCTTATCCTTCTTGGTGCTATTGCAATTCACGCACCCGAGCAAAAAGTTGTCCCACCGACCCGCTAGGTGGGCATAGGCCGGCAGAGACTTCGGCTGGATGTGCTCCACCGCCAAGTTCGTCGCGATTCGCCGCTCGCAATATGAGCAGTATGAGCCGATCCGACCGACTAAATCGGGAAACGACTCACGGTATTCTTCGTAGTCTCCGCCCCGCGGGCTGGCGTCTCGAAACACGGGCCGCATTTACGCCCCCCCCTCGCCTGAACCGTTCGCCCCTAGCTTGGCCGCGTGCTTGAGTTCGAGGAACGCTTGAAACGCTGGGTTGTCGGCGTATGGGGCGATCCGCTCGGCCAGTTTCCGCTCAAAGTCAGCCAGTTTCTCTGCTGGGGCCTTGGCCGCCTCATCCAGCATCTCCAGGTAGCTCTTGGCCGCTGCGACCATCGCCTCGTACCGCTGCCCCACGTCCGGTCGCTCAACCCCCATAAGCCCCTCGGCGATCTGTTCAACGCTAAGGTTTCCGGTCTGCGGTACCGTCTGTCCATCCAGATTGATTAACTCTTCCTCCCTGAGGGATTGGACGATGAACGGTGAGTGAGTCGTAGCAATGAACTGGACTGCGGGGAACATCTTTCGCAGGGATTCCACGACGCCCCGCTGCCACTTTGGATGCAAGTGGACGTCCAATTCATCGATCAGCACCACACCTGGTGTTCGGGCGAGTACCCGCGGCAGAGGTACGTCGTCCGAACCGAGTTCGTCCGCCGGCAATAGGAAGTTGTTTTGGGTTACGATGCGGATGGCCAAGTCGGCGACGACCGCCAACAATACCCGCTGGCCCGCACTTAGATTGCCGAACGGCTGCGGATTCCCCTGAATTGATAGGGCGATCTCGTTCGAGTCGCTGTCGTACCAAATGCCATCGGCCCCAGGCACGCACCCGAGTACCGCCCTCCGGACAACCTCGAATCCCGGCCGATATCGCCCCCGTCGATTGCCCATCTCGATGTGTTCGTCCCGGAACCACTGCGCGAGGTCGGACACCCGAACTCGCTCGTTCAGACAATCGTAGAACGCCTCCCACCGGTTCGCGGGGCCGCTACCCTTGGCCTTCGCTTTGTTACGCTCATTGTGACTCAGCCACGCGCGGCCCGCCCCGTAGTATCCGATCACCGGTAGCAGAACCGGTTCGCCCCGTCCGACCTGCTCGTAGGCTGACCCGATCGCGGTCAGCACCGGTTTCGAGTCAGCGTTATTCGACTTCGCCTTACCGACCGGAAGGACCGGCCCCCAAGTCACGTTAACTAAGTCGAGAATTGTCCCAGTCGCCTTTACCGTCATATCCTCGGCCACCCGCTGGAACAGCGTTCGGTCCCCTTGCTGGATGCCGACGAGTCGCTTATCGTCCCGCCGCAACCCGCGGCGGCTGTTGCCTAGCAAGGGGTCGGGCGGTCGCTCTAGCCATACGCCAAGAGCCACTGCCGCGGCATCAAGTATGGTTGTCTTGCCCGACCCATTCACCCCGATGAGGATGTGGAACGACCCACCCGGCCCGGCCAGCGGCCGCGGAAACTCGAACACCGCATCGACGTACTTCTTGAAATTCCGCAGTTCCAGCCGGTCAATTCGCACTGCCGTCCCCCTTCATGGAATCGTTCCCGTCGCTTCGTCTCTCTCCTCACTGCCCTTAGTTGCTGTTCCGCTTCTTCCCCTGTCTCCGCTGCTGTGTTTTCCTTCCTGGCCGGTAGCCTGCTGGCTTCGGCAGTATGGCCCCGCGTTCGCCCGGCTTCTCCCCCTTGGCGGGGTTCGCAACGGTGTGATAGTGGTCCGTGTCATTGGCTCGGTGCCGCCTCGCCTCAATCGCCTCCTTCGGCGGATTCGCGGGTATGAGGCAGTCACACCCAGAGCCGATCAGGTCGCTCCGTCCCGCCTCCTCCAACGCCTTGCGGACCTCGAAGTAATTCTCAGGCTTAAAAAACTGCATCAGCGCCCGCTGCATTTTCCTATCCCGCAAGCCCTTGGCGATGTAGACCTCCTGCTTGGTGAACGGATCGATGCCGGTGTAATACATGCACGTTGCGATGTCGAAGGGGGCGGGGATGAAGTCTTGGACCTGGTCGGGGCGGTAGCCGTTGCGTTTGAGGAAGACGGCCAGGTCGATCATGGCGTGGAGATCGCTGCCGGGATGGCTGGCGATGTAGTAGGGGACGAGATACTGTTTCGGCTTGCCGGCCTGCTGCGATGCCTTGCGGAAGGCACGGGCGAAGGTCTCGAAATTGTCGTTCTCCGGTTTCTTCATCAACGACAGAACGTGCGGGTCGGTGTGTTCGGGGGCGACTTTGAGGTGTCCGCCGACGTGATGCTCGGCCAATTCGCGCAGATACTCCGGCGACAATTGGGCCAAATCCATGCGGATGCCGCTGGCGACCAACACTTTGCGAATGCCCGGTTCGGTGCGGGCGCGGCGCATCAACTCGACGAGTGGGCCATGGTCGGTGCCGAGCAGTTTGCACACGGTCGGATGCACGCACGAGAGTCGCTTGCACTTGGCCTCGACTTCGGGCCGCGTACAGCGCATTTGATACATATTCGCCGTCGGGCCGCCGATGTCGCTGATGACGCCGGCAAACTCCGGATCGTCGGCGAGCTTGCGCACCTCTTGCATAATCGACTCTTGCGATCTCGATTGAATGATACGTCCCTGATGGGCCGTGATCGAGCAAAAGGTGCAGCCGCCGAAGCAGCCGCGCATGATCGTCACCGAATCCTTAATCATCTCGTAGGCGGGGATCGGTTCGGTGTACGAGGGATGCGGCCGGCGCGTGTAGGGAAGATCGTAGACGCGATCCATCTCCGCTTCAGTCAACGGCAGCGCCGGCGGATTGACGACGACGGCCTGGCGCTCGTGGAACTGCACGAGCGTCTTGGCGTTGAGCGGATTGGTGTTGATGTGGATCAGGCGCGTCGCTTCGACAAAGGCGAGCTTGTCGGATTTCACTTGCTCGAAGCTGGGGAGCATCACGAGATCACAAGCCCGGAGCGCCAGCGACGGGCGGATTTCCGAGCGCCCGTCGCTGGCGCTGCGGGCTTGTGGGGGTTGCGACAGGGTTGAAAGCCCGTCGCTGGCGCTCCGGGCTTGTGAGTATTGTGATGCTTGTATTGATTCCGATTCCTTCGCTCCCAATACATAGGCCAGGCCGCGCAGATCGCGCAGGTCTTTGACCGTCTCGCCCGCCGCCAACCGCCGGGCGATGTCTACAATCGTCTTTTCGCCCATGCCGAAGACCACGAGATCGGCTTTGCTGTCGAGCAGGATCGAACGGCGGACGGTGTCGCTCCAGTAATCGTAATGGGCCAGGCGGCGCAGCGAGGCTTCGACGCCGCCCGCGATAATCGGCACGCCGGGGAACGCCTCGCGGGCGCGGTGGCAGTACGGCAACGTGGCGCGGTCGGGACGCAGGCCGATGCGTCCGCCGGGCGAATAGGCATCGTCGTTGCGTACCTTTTTGTTGGCGGTGTAATGATTGATGAGCGAATCCATGTTGCCGGCGCTGATGCCGAAGAACAGACGCGGCTTGCCGAACTGTCGCCACGGTTCGCAGCTCTGCCAATTCGGTTGACTCAGCACGGCCACGCGGAATCCGGCTTGTTCCAGCACGCGGGTCAGAATGGCGGCGGCGAAACTGGGATGATCGACGTAGGCATCGCCGCTGATGAAGACGACATCGACGTAATCCCACCCCCGCGCCCGCATCTCCGCGGCGCTTGTCGGAGCCAGCGGCGCGGCGTAGCGCTCGTTCCACAGAGGCAGAGTGAGTCGGGAGGCTGTCATGCGTATTCCGAAATACAAGGTATCCCATTCTACGAGGTGTTTTTATTGTATGGGAGTCGATGGCGCGATGCGGCGCGGCTTCGTTAGAAGTCGCGCGCGTATCCCGCCGTCCAGCCGCCATCGACGGTGAGGATGTGGCCGTGCGTGTAGCTATTTTCCGGAGCGGCGAGGAAAAGGGCGGCGACGGCGATCTCGTCCGTGGTGGCGGGACGGCCGAGCGGAACGTGGTCGAGCATCCGTTGGACATTGGCGTGAAACTTGCCCCCTTCGCCGTAGAACAATTGCCTGGTCCCTTCGGTGAGGGTCGAGCCGGGAGCGATGCCGTTGACGAGAATGCCGTGGGGTCCCAACTCCAAAGCCATGGCGCGCGTCAGATTCACCACGCCGGCCTTGGCCGCCGTGAAGGCGCATTGCAACCGCAGCGGCACAAGTCCGACAATCGAGGCAATGTTGATGATGCGGCCGCTGCCCTGACTTCGCATCACGCGGGCGGCGACGCGGCTCACTTCAAAAACGCCGGTCAAATCGACGCTCAACAGACGATCCCATTCTTCGCGGGGAAATTGATCGATGGGGACGCGATGGACCAGAGTATTGACCCCGGCATTGTTGACGAGAATATCGAGCCGGCCAAAATCGGCGATTACTTGGCCGATGACCGCTTCCACTTCCGCCGCGCGAGTGACATCCATGCGCAGTCCTTTGGCCCCAGGAGAGCGAGAGGCTGCGGCTTCCGTGGCTGCCGGATCGAGGTCGGTGTAAACTACCCGGCTGCCGTTGGCCGCGAGTCGATCCGCGATGGCTTGGCCAATGCCGCGCGCCGCCCCTGTTACAAGACTAATTTTGTCCGTTAAGTCGCATTTCATAGCGCATCTCGGGGATGTTCGAGGAGTTGGCTCAAAGTTTGCAGAAACCGCGCGGCGGGAACGCCGTCGGTGATGCGGTGGTCGAACGTCAGACTCAGCGTCACTCGATCGCCGATGACGATCCGATCGTCCCGCACCACGGGGCAACGGTGAATGCGACCGATGCCCAGGATAGCGCACTGGGGATAATGAATGATCGGCGTGAACGCATCGATGCCGAAAGCGCCCAGCGACGTGACGGTGAAGGTTCCCCCTTGCATCTCGCTGGTAGACAGCTTTCGCTGTTTCGCTCGTTCGATGAGATCGCGGGTTCGACTCGACAACTCGCTCAGGCTCAACCTCGGCACGTCTCGAACGACGGGAACCACCAACCCCGCCTCGGTATCGACCGCGATGCCGATGTGGATCCCCTGCGGCGAGACGATGCGGTCGTTCTCCCAGCGCGAATTGAGAACCGGATGTTTTTGGAGAGCGCGGGCGGCCAACCCGACGAACAGTTCGGTATAGCTGGGGACGGGGCCATCTTGTTCCACCCTCGCTTTCCAATGGGCTCGCAGTCCGACCAACGCGGTCGCATCGGTCGTGGTCGTCAGCGTGACGGGAGCGGTAGAACGGTGGCTCGTTACCATATGATCGGCGATGACGCGGCGTATCGAATCGGTGGGCGCGGCGCTCAAGGCCAGGACATCGCGCTCCCGAATGCGGCCGGTTCGACCGGAGGGCTTCGCGTCTCGCCAGTCGATGCCGAGGTTGGCCGCGGCGCGGCGGGCGCGCGGCGAGCTGGCCGGACGATCGCGCGCCGGTGTTTCTCGCGGCGACGCCACGGTTGCGTCGGACGGTGACTCGGGGAGAATTGTCGCGGGAGAGAGAGCATTTGTCGTGGGAAGAGGCTCTCCCGGTCGCAGCACGAAGCCTATCGCCGTGCCTACGGCCAGAACGTCGCCTTTTTGTGGACCGTTCGCCGGAATGTGGAGGATGCCGTCGTCGAACCCCTCGACATCCTCCGTCGCTTTTTCAGACTCCAGCGTGAAGAGCGTTTCGCCGGCGCGAACCGTTTCGCCGTCGGCCTTCAACCAGCCGACGAAAACGCCTTGCTCCATATTCCAACCGAGGCGAGGAATGGTAATCGGTATGGCCATTGCGTGCGTCTCACTCTGCGAGAAGTTCGCGGATCGCGCGGACGATCGCATCCACGTTCGGAACCACGGCGTTCTCCAGCGTCGGACTATAGGGCGTCGGGGTATGCAGGCCATTGAGCCGTCGTATGGGAGCGTCCAGATCGTCGAAGCCACGATCCGCCATCTGGGCGGCGATTTCCGCTCCGAAGCCGAACGGCGCGAACGCTTCATCGACAATCAACAATCGGCCCGTCTTCCGCACCGATTCGGCAATCGTATCCACATCTAATGGAGCCACGGTGCGCGGATCGATCAACTCGACGGTCACCCCCTCGGCAGCCAGCACCTCGCAGGCTTTCAGCGCCTTTTGCACCATGAGCGCTAAAGCGACTACGGTAATATCTTTTCCCTTCCGAACCACGGAGGCTTTGCCGAACGGTATCTCATAATCCCCCTCGGGAACCGGTCCTTTGAGCGACAACAACTCTCGATGTTCGAGGAACACAACGGGATCGTCGCAGCGGAGGGCATGGTGCAACAACCCTTTGGCATCGTAGGGGGTGGAGGGCACGACGACACGGAGGCCGGGAAAATGCGCGTAGAGAGGATAGTAATTGCCGGAATGATGCGTGGCCGCCGAGTGGCCGATGCCGATGCAGCCGCGCAACAGGATCGGCATTTTGAGGCGTCCGTCGCTCATGTACTGCATCTTGGCGATCTGATTGACAATTTCGCCGACGCTATCGAGAACGAAGTCGGCGAACATGAAGTCGATTACCGGGCGCGTGCCCGTCATGGCCGAGCCGGTTCCCAGGCCGACGAAGCCGCGCTCGCAAATGGGCGTGTCGCACAGACGTTCGGGGCCGTAGAGTTCGTAAAGCCCCGCCGTCGACCTGAAATTGCCGCCGCGCTGGCCGATGCCCTCGCCGAGAACGAAAATCGTGGGATTGCGGGCCATTTCGTGAGAGAGCGCTTCGAGCGTGGCCTGCATGTAGGTGATTTCCCGCTGCCCTTCTGAGGACGGCGGCTTGGCGACGGAGCGGACGGGTTCCGCGAAGATGTGCGTTGCCGCCGAAGCGGGGTCGGGCCAAGGGGCACTCTCGGCGGCGCGATGCGCCGCCTCGACTTCCGCCTCGATCCTCGCTTCCAAGGCAGCCAACTCGCTCTCGCCCACAAGGGATTCGCGGAGAATCTCTGTCCTCAATTGAGCGATGGGACAGCGACTCTTCCACGCTTCCACCTCTTCGCGGGTGCGGTACGAGAAATCACCCATCCCCTCGGCATGAGGTCGCGTACGATAAGTGCGGCATTCGAGCAACGTCGGCCCGCCTCCCCGCCGCGCGCGCTGGACGGCCTGCTCGGCGGCGGCATAAATGGCCATGGCATGGTTGCCATCGAGTTCCACCCCGGTCATGCCGTAGTTCGCCGCTCGACTCGCGACCGTGGGGTTGCCGGCGGAGTAGCGGAACGGCACCTCGGTGGCATACTCGTTGTTCTCGCACACGAACAACACCGGCAGTTTCCAGATGCTCGCCAGGTTCAGTCCCTCGTGAAATGCGCCATTGTTGACGGCACCATCGCCGAAGAACGCCACCGCCACTCCTTCGTTCTTCCGCAGCTTAAAGCTATATCCCGCACCGGCGGCCTGGAGGATGCAGGGGCCGACGATGCCGCTGGTGCCCATCATGCCGACTTCCGGCGCGAACAGGTGCATACTGCCGCCTCGGCCTCGCGAACAACCCGTCGCCCGCCCGTAAAGCTCCGCGATCAGTTGCTCCGCGGATACGCCCTTCGCCAGCGCATGGCCGTGACCGCGATGCGTGCTGAAAACGGCATCGTCCGTTCGCAGATGCGCACAGATGCCGGCGGCGATGGCCTCTTGGCCGATGTAGGTGTGGCAAGCACCGTGGATCAAGCCGCGCTGATGCGATTTCACCAATTGCTCTTCGCAGCGACGAATGAGCAACATGGTGCGATAGAGGCTGAGCAGGCGCTCGCCGGTGAGGGTGTGTACAACCATGAAAATCTCGATTACTCGGTCGTGTCGTTCTCCGCTCTCCCGTGAATACACGGGAGAGGGGAGTAGCACTTTTACGTCAGGTGGTGACGCCGTTCACGACGTTTATCAACGCTTCTCCCCGCAGCCGTTTCGCCACCAACTCCGCCGCCGTTTCTCGCAGCGTCCGCACGGCCCGCGCGCTGGTGGAGGCGACGTGCGGCGCTAGGATTACATTCGGCATCCGTAGCAGCGGATGGCCGGGAGGGATCGGTTCGGGGTCGCAGACATCCAAAGCCGCCCCGGCCAGTCGTCCGCTCTGCAAGGCCGCGACCAATGCGGGAGTATCGACCAGGTCGCCGCGCGCCAGATTCACGAGGATCGAACCGCGTTTCATGCTCGCAAGCCGCTCCGCGTTCACAATGCGCCGAGTCTGAGCGGTGGAAGGACAATGAAGAGTTATAACATCGCTTGTATGCAGTAACTCGTCGAGCGGCATCGCGGCAGCGCCCGCCGACTCGATCGCCTTGGAATCGACGAACGGATCGAAGACGCGAATCGAAGCGCCGAAAGGCTGCAAACGACGAACGACTGCTTGGCCGATGCGTCCGAAGCCGACGACGCCGACGGTCGTATTCCGCAACGCCTTCATCTCCGAGAGAGGAACCGCCAAACTCCACTTGCCGTCCCGCACGCCCACACAGTTGGATACGACCTGGCGCGTGCAAGCGAGGAGGAAGGCGAGCGTGTGATCGGCAACTTCGTCGATGCAATAGTCCGGCACGTTACAGACGGGAATGCCGCGTTCCTTTGCCGCCTCGAGATCGACGTTATCGACGCCGATACCGTATCGAACGATGACGCGCGTCTTTTTCATGGCCGCGATCACCTGGGCGCTCAGCGGACTAAATTGAGTCAGTACCGCGTCGGCGTCGGCGACGAGCGGTAGCAGCTGTTCGACCGTCTTGCACTGGTGCGCTTCGAGAACCGCTCCGATGGGTTCCAAAATGCGCTGCTCGATGTCGAGAGGATCGAACGTATGATCGGTCACGAGAACTTTCGGCATGGGAGGCTGCCCTTGGAGTGCGCTTGCGGAGCAGGAGCGATAACACTATTTTGCTCTGCCCGCCGCGAACGAGTCCACCGATCTGCGGCATTGTCGGTTGTACGCGGAAGCAACCGTAAGGACTACCCCCAGGTTTTCGTCGACCGTTCCCCATCGGAAGACGGATCGATACCCGATCTCTATTTTATATCTCTATCCCAGGCGCAAACTCGCGTGCCCCCTATCTCTTTGAGGTCGCAATGATGAAGACACTGGTTGCCGTTGGATGGATGGCCCTCGGTGGTTCCGTCTGTTTCGGAGCCGAGTTGCCGCGTAGCAGTCCCGAGGCGCAAGGAGTCGATTCCGCCGCTCTCGTCGCGTTTCTTCAAGAGGCCGACGAGAAGATCGACTCGCTGCACAGCTTCCTGTTGCTTCGTCACGGTCAAGTCGTGGCCGAAGGTTGGTGGACGCCCTATGGTCCGCAGTCGCCTCATTCACTGTATTCGCTCAGCAAAAGCTTTACTTCAACGGCGGTCGGCTTGGCCATTTCCGAGGGCAAACTCAGCCTGGACGATGAGATACTGAAGTTCTTTCCAGACGAGGCACCGGCTAAGCCGAGCGCCAATCTCAAGGCGATGCGCGTCAGCGATCTGCTCCGCATGTCCACGGGGCATCAGACCGAGCCGGCGCGAACCGCGAAGGAGTCGTGGGCCAAAACCTTCCTCGCGCATCCGGTCCCTTTCAAGCCCGGCACCCACTTCCTCTACAACACCTCGGCGACGTACATGCTCTCCGCCATCGTGCAAAAGGCGACCGGAGAAAAAGTCGTCGATTATCTGAAACCGCGTCTCTTCGATCCACTGGGCATCGAACGACCGACCTGGGAGAGCAGCCCGCAGGGTATCACCGCGGGAGGCTACGGTCTGAGCATTCGCACCGAGGACATCGCCCGATTCGGCCAACTCTATTTGCAGAAAGGCAAGTGGCAGGGCAAGCAACTGGTCCCGGCCACTTGGATCGAGGCGGCCACGTCGCGCCAGACTTCCAACGGCAGCAGTCCGCGCAGCGATTGGGACCAAGGCTACGGCTATCAGTTCTGGCGCAGTCGTCACGGCGCTTATCGCGGCGACGGAGCGTTTGGACAATACTGCATCGTCTTGCCCGAACAGGACGCTGTCATCGCCATCACCAGCGGCGTAGGCAACATGCAAGCCGTTCTGGATCTGGTCTGGGACAAGCTGCTGCCGGCCATGAAGGCAAGTCCCCTGGCCACCAACGAGAAAGCCCACAAGCAACTCCAACAAAAACTCAAATCGCTAACGCTGCGAACGCCGGAAGGCTCGGCCCCAGCCGCGAAGGTGACGGGCAAGAAGTACCTGTTTCCGGTCAATGATCGGAAGCTCGAATCGCTCTCCTTGGAAAACGACGGCAAGAATGACAGGATCGCGCTCGTCTGTCGCATTGATGGCGTCGATCGTCGGATCGTCTGCGGTCGCGGGGAGTGGTACAAGGGGCGAGGAAGCTGGGGCACGTTGACCGATCGACCGCTGGCAGCCAGCGCTGCCTGGAGCGAGGGCGAGACATTCACGGCAAAACTCTGCTTCTACGAAACGCCCTTCCTCATCACCCTTCGCTTAAAGTTTACCGGCGACGAAGTTCGCTACGAATCCAACTCCAACGTCGGCTTCGGCCCGCGCAAGCAACCTCAACTCGTGGGGAAAACTGGCAGATGAAGCCGCTCGCCGATGCGGCCTCACTATGCGATGGAATGATTGGCGTGGCGGTCGGTTAGAATGAGTCGCATCAGCGCCCCCACGGTCTGATGCGACTCGACGGGATGGCGCAACGGCAGCTTCGGGTTGATGCGATAGCGATTGCGCCGACCGCAGCGCTCGCGTTCGATGTATTGTTCGTCTTCCAGATCGGACACAATGCGCTGCACCGCGCGTTCGGTGATGCCCACGCGATCCGCGACATCGCGGAGCCGAATCTCCGGATCTTCCGCGAGCAACAGCAGTACGTGAGCGTGATTGCTCAGGAACGTCCATGCGGGAGTCGCCTCGGATGGATTCTTTTTCTTTGGAGGCATCGATCGATCTCAAGGCGGATTCGCAATCCGCACTATTCTCTGCGCGGAACCGATTGCCAACCCAGTTGCGTCGTCCATTGGTACACATCAACCCCATTCGGGTCAAGCGAAAACAGCCGCACCCAACCGTTTTCGATCGTTTGCTTGATTGCGAGTCGTTCGTTCAAAACCCATTCGATGGATTGCGGAGAAGCCTCGATCAAAACCTGTAGCCGCAGTGGTTCGTGATACCAGCGACCGTCGTGGGTGTGGACGGATTGAAACGCGAGGCCAGTGCGTAAATCGCCGCCATTGCCGATCGCAACGCCCGTCGCTCCCACGCGGTTGTGCAGCGTCTTGTTGCCGCAACCGAAGACTCGATTATCGACCGTGGAAGCAAAGTATTGCAGGTTGATCCACGACGCCACGACCATCGGAGCCGAGAGAATCAGAGCGAGCAGCGACAGGTCGGGGTCCGTCGCGGCATCGTATTCGTGGAGGAAGGCGCGACCCTCCAAGTTGACGCCGCGCGTCCGCTGCCGCCGTGCCGCGATGAAGGCGGCATTGCGCGCCAATCCCCATTCGGGACGCACCTCGGACCAGTCGCGCGCTCGGCGACGGAACAATCGTTCGAGTGCGCCCTCGGAGCGAGACGCCATGCCCAAATCCTTGGCCCGTTCTTTGCGAACCAGCGAACCGGCGGCTTCGAGATGGTTTTGCAGCGCCGCCAGATCCGACTGATGGCTGGGTGGAACTCGTTCGACATCCAGCAACGCCACGCGGTCGGTCGAAGTGTCGTGAACCGCCGGGAGAAAATGCGTGTCCGCGGGAAGGTTCCATCCCAACTCACTCAGCCGCGCGCGAACCTCTGGATCGTTCAGGAGCGCCGAGGCGATGCGGGCATTGATGGCCCCTCCGTGTCCTCCGCAGGCACCGCAATCGAGACTTGCGGCATGTGGGTTATTGGTACTGTTGCCGCTGTGTCCACAAAGAAGAATGAGACGGGCATAGGGAGATTGCAAGCCGATGTTTTTCAGAATGCCCGCCGCCAGATTGACTCGCGCCTCTCGATCCAATCCTCTTCCTTGGGCGTCCGCTTCCAATGGAAAGGCGATGTGCCGCTCCGGTGATGGGGGATGGGGAATCCAAGCGAGTGTATCTTCGGCCAGGCGTATCCCGTAGGCCAGGCCGAGAAGTTCCACGAACGAGAACGCGGCTGCCGGAGCATTTTGCAGTTGTTTCAGTCCGCCGCGTCCCAAGAGTCCGATACCTTCCTCAGCCGAAGGGCGGAGATTGAAAACGGGCTTGAGTAAGACCGGACAGCGCGCGCTGTCGAGGCCGTCGGCTTGCCAGTTGAGCGCGACGCCAAAGAATCCGGCAAATCCCAGTGTCTCGATCTCGGCGGTTTGTGCCTCAAGATGCCGTCGCAACGGCTCGGAACGCACATCGATGCAGAAGACGGCCTGAACCGACGGACGCGCTCGGACGGTCGAGATGGAGGGAGGCTCGATCTTGCCGATTAGCTTGCGGACGAAACCGTCTTCCAAGGCGTCTTGTAACACGAGGCGAATCGATTCGTCCTCGACCGATTGCGGGAAACTCTCGGCGCTTGTGGCCTCGAGTTCGGCCACGGCCGCATCGGCGCAAATGCGAACGGCGAGAAGTTCGGCAACCGCTCCGGGGTCGTCGTCGCCTTTCTCCCACGCCGCGCGACGCAGGTACGAAGCCCAACCGTAGACGCCGCCCAGCAGACGGTACAGATACTCTATTCGCCTCTCTGGAGATACTTTTAATCGCAAGAGCATGGTTGCAATCGCCTCGTCGGCTCGTTGGGGAAGCCGTCCGATCCAGTTGCGCCAACCTCGAATCCCAGCTATTTCCAGCGAACGATCGACTGCGGCCGATTCCAACCAGGAAGCGTACAATCCACGGCCCTTTAACGCCGCGTTCCAGATGCCGCCCCCCTCCAGGAAACAAACGGCGCACCAACGAGAGATCGACCGGCAAAGGAGATCGTTCCAATCGCTTTTGTGCCTTCGGTCGTGGCGTTCCGCAAACGTGAAAACGGGAATGGATTCTCGCCTCGGTAGGTCGGTTCGCCCCGCGAGCATATCCACAAGCGTCTTCGGATCGCGGCCGGATCGTCGAGCTGCTTCCGTCAATTCGGGCGCGCCGAAATCCCCTTCTTTCCATCGCTTACGGTAGTAATCCAATTCGGGAAGAACTCGAGCGTCCAAGCCATCGCCGAGCGTTCGAGCCGCCTTGTCGATCCGCTCCGTCGTGAACCCGAGGAAAGGGTTCACCGCGACATAGTTCGACAGATTCCACAAGGGCGGAATGCGCTTGCAGACGCGAACGACATCGTTCCACAGGGCCTCCATCTCCGCGTTCGGGTCGAGGGTCACGTCGGATTCAAGCATTTGCGGCTTCCTTTTTGGAGTGTGACAAAAGATTCCATACCCGATCCACAACGCGGTCGGCCACGGCTCCGAAGTAGAACCCATGGAGAGCGTGAACGTAGAACGCTCGACCGACCCTGGTTTGTCCCAACACCGGCAAGAGCGCGTGAACGACCGTGAGGAGTAGGAGGGAGACCACGGGCAAAGCAGCCGTCAACCATGCCACCGAGTCGCGGCGAGCGGGTAAGTCGCCGAGAACGGGTTGCAGGAACCAATTGGCTCCTCGGTAGAGAGCGTAAGCGGCCAATACCCCGGCAATCGTGAACAACGTGGCGAGCGCGATACGAACGACCGCGAACCGAGTCGCGGATGCCCTTGGACCGAGCAAAACGGCCCACAGTTGGCCGATGGAGAGGGAGACCACGATCGACAGCGCCAGTTCGCCGGGTGAGTGCAGCGGAGAATAGTCCGTGATTTGCCGCGCCAGCGCCATTGCCGGTATCGACGCGAGAATCCCGACAATCGCGAGAAGCAGAGTGCGATGGGGTGAGACGGGAGCGTGACTTCCCGCCGCAACCGGTACTTCGCCGGATCGCAAGAAACTCCATGCTTTGTAATAGCCGTGTCCGAGGATGTGCAACAACGCTGCGGGAAATGCTGCGAGCCCGCACTGAACCATCATAAAACCCATCTGTCCGACCGTGGACCAAGCCAACGTACGTTTGACTTTCACCTGCGCCCACATCGCCGGCAGTCCCACGACGAGGGTGAGTGTGCCAATGAAACTCAAGAGAAACAGAGCAGCCGGAACGCGCGCGATCAACGGGGCGAAGCGGAGGAGAAGCGCTCCGCCGGCGTTGATGATGCCAGCGTGCATCAAGGCCGAGACGGGGGTAGGAGCTTCCATCGTTTCGGGAAGCCAGCTATGAAACGGGAACTGGGCAGACTTCGTCAACGCTGCCGTCGCAATGAGGAGGGCGACAACATCCCGGGTAGCGCGGTCGTCCCAAAGTGCCATACGCTCCAGAAAGACCTGGAGATCGAGTGTTCCATAGTCGCGCCAGATTAGAAAAATCGCGGCGATCAGAACGGCGTCGCCGAGACGACTGATGAGGAACTTCTTTCGCGCCGGTCGTAGGGCCTCCGTGCGTTCGCGGTAGTAAGTCAACAACCCGTGGAGTCCCAAACTGGTCGAGGACCACGCGACGAAGAGCAAAAGCAAGTTCGAGGCGAGCATGAGAACGTAGGCCGAGACGATGGTGTAAAACAGCTGCAACAGAAAGCGTGCCTGCCGCGACTCGCCGTACAAATAGCGTTGCGAAAAGCGAAACGCAACCGATCCGACGCTGGCGACGAGAAAGGTCAGCGCAGCGCTCAATCGATCGACCGCGATCCACGGCCCTCGCACAGCGGAGGTCGTCGCGCACTGCCAGACCAGAAGTCCCGCCGATACCGCTGTCATCGCAAGAAGCACGGCCAACAGCCCCGATTCCCGCTCGATCGATCGCGTCGTCCGAACTCGGTTTGCTTCAACATCCGCTTGCGCCATTGGTGTCTTTCCTCCATTCGGAATCCCGCGCGCCTTTCCGCTCCACGGGGGCAAAGGCTCTGTCGAGTCGCACGAGAACGACATGCGACATATGATTCATGTTTATTGTATCGCGTTTTATGTGTCCGTCAATCCAGGAAAAATTTCAGAGGCAACCGGATGGGGCATCTCCGTTGCTCCGACTCTTGACATCGCAATCAAATGCCTTAATCTAACGCTGCGCGGCGGACCTATCGGCGGCGAATGGAGGAGGGATTGGCCATTTCAAATCTCAACGTAAATTGGCACGGCGTCTATCCGGCGGTGACGACTCAGTTCCGCGACGATCAGTCTCTCGACATGCCTGCCACGGGAAAGCACATCGAAACGCTGCTCGACGCCGGCGTTCACGGACTCATCGTACTGGGAACCGTTGGGGAGAATAACTCCCTGGAATACGCCGAAAAGTTGGAGGTATTGCACGGCACGCTCCAACGAGTCGGCAAGAGAGTCCCCATTCTTACGGGAGTGGCCGAATCGAGTACGGCACGGGCTTGCCGGTTTGCCGCCGACACTCAGAAGGCTGGGGTCGATGGATTGATGGTGTTGCCGGCGATGATCTACAAGTCCGATCCGCGCGAGACGATCGCCCACTTTCGCGCCGTAGCACGGGCGACCGATCTGCCGATTCTCGTTTATAACAATCCGGTCAGCTACGCGGTGGACATCACGCCGACGATGTTCTTGGAAATGGCCGACGAGCCGAAGTTCGTCGCCATCAAGGAATCGTCGGAGAATGTCCGCCGCATCACCGACCTGAAGAACCTGTGCGGCGAGCGCTATCGGCTGTTTTGCGGCGTCGATGATCTCGTTCTGGAGAGCGTGCTGCTGGGTGCGATCGGCTGGATCTCTGGGTTGGTCAACGCCTTTCCCGCCGAGAATCGCCTGTTGTGGGACTTGGCCGTCGCTGGCCGCTACGAAGAGGCTCTGCGCGTCTATCGCTGGTACACTCCGCTGCTGCACCTCGATACCCATGTGAAGCTCGTGCAGTACATCAAACTGGCGATGGCCGAGACGGGCCTCGGTTCCGAGATGGTGCGGGCACCGCGTTTGCCGTTGGTCGGCGCGGAGCGCGAAGCCATCTTGACCATCATCCGCAAAGCCATTCAAACCCGTCCCACCCGATAGGCTCTCTTTCGAGGAATGGCCGCATGAAAATCAAACGCATCCGCGCGTATCGGATCGATTTGCCGCTCCACGAGGGAACTTACAAGTGGTCGGGCGGTAAATCGGTTTCGGTATTCGACAGCACGGCGGTCGAGGTCGAAACCGATAGCGGCGTCGTCGGATGGGGCGAAGTTTGTCCCCTAGGGCCGTTCTACCTGCCCGCCTACGCCAACGGCGTGCGCGCGGGCATCACCGAGCTTGGGCCGCATCTGCTGGGCGAAGACCCGCTGCAACTCGGCAAGTTGAATCGCCGAATGGATGCAGCCCTGAAGGGGCATCCTTACGTCAAGTCCGGCATCGACATGGCCTGCTGGGACATCCTCGGAAAAGTCACGGGGCAGCCCGTTTGCATTCTTCTGGGCGGTCGCTATGGAGACGATGTCGCGCTATATCGGGCCATCTCCCAAGAATCGCCGGAAGCCATGGCGCAGCTTGTGGCCGGCTATCGCGCCGAGGGATACACCCGATTCCAACTTAAGGTTGGCGGCGATGCCGACACCGACATCGAGCGCATTCACGCCGTGCGCGCGCTGCTTCAACCCAGCGACCGCCTCGTGGCCGACGCCAATACCGGCTGGCTGATGCACGATGCCATGCGCGTCGTCCGCGCGGTGCGCGACGTGGATGTCTATATCGAGCAACCCTGCTTGAGCTACGAGGAATGTCTCACCATCCGCCGCCATTGCGATCGGCCGTTCGTCCTCGATGAAGTCATCGACTCGGTCGATGTACTCTTGCGAGGCCACGCCGATCGGGCTATGGATGTCGTCAACCTGAAGATCAGCAAATTGGGAGGCTTAACTCGGACGAAGCAGGTCCGCGATCTCTGCGTTTCACTCGGTGTGGCTATGACGCTCGAAGATAGCTGGGGCGGCGACATCGTCACGGCTGCCATCGCGCACCTGGCCCACAGCACGCCCCCCGAACTTCGCTTTACTTCGACCGATTTCAATAGCTACGTCACCGTGAGTATCGCGGACGGCGCGCCCCAGCGGGTCCACGGCCGCATGGCGGCGAGCCTGCGCCCCGGCCTCGGCATCGTGCCCAAGATGGACGTACTCGGCAAGCCGGTACTCGAGATCTCTTGAACGTCGATCTCTCCGTCGGTTAGCCGCGACGCGCCAGCGGAGCGAGTTCGCCCATCCGAATGCGCTCCGCTGGCGCGTCGCGGCTAATCGCAATACCGTTCGTTGGATGCAATCCGCGAAGAAAACGTTCTAGTGCCTCCTCAAGTCTTGATTTTGGGGTAGAGCCGTTTCAGTTTCACGCGGGCATTCTCGATGCGGAATTGCCAGTCCACGCCCCTTTGTTTTGCGTTCGTTTTGTCGGACCAAGCCGTGATTT
>JAJXWW010000003.1 GCA_021781415.1 Planctomycetota bacterium | reverse complement strand
CCGGAAATTGTCGAAGCTGCCATCGATCAGCTGCGCCGCTTGCAGCATACCACCACGATCTATCTGACCGAGCCGATGTTCGATCTCGCCCGCGCCATCGCCGAGTTGACGCCGCCGCCCTTGCGCCGCAGTTTCTTCTGCGCCAGCGGCAGCGAGGCCAACGAAGGGGCGTTGATGCTGTCCGCCCTGGCCACGGGTCGACAGGAATGCGTCTATCTGCGCGAGGGGCTGCACGGGCGCACCAAATGGGCGATGAACGTCACCGGCCTGGATATGTGGCGCACCGATCCGCAGCCGCTGACGACGGCTCACGCCGTTCCCGGCCCGCGCCATCCCGACAGTTTGCCCGCCATCGAAAGCCTGTTGAAAAGCGAGAAGATCGCCGCCGTCATCGCCGAGCCGATTCAGGGCAACGGCGGCATCGTCGTCCCGCCGGACCCTTATTGGCCGGAGCTGCGGCGCTTGTGCAATCAATATGGGACATTGTTGATCGCCGATGAAGTGCAAACCGCTTGGAATCGCACCGGGCGCTGGTTTGCCGTGCAGCATTGGCAGGTCGTGCCCGACATCGTGACGGTGGCAAAGGCTCTGGGCAACGGTTTCCCCATTGCCGCCTACATCACCAGCGACGCGCTTGCCGCCCACTACACACGCCCCGGAGCGGCCACGTTCGGCGGCAATCTGGTCTCCTGCCGCGCCGCGCTGGCCACTCTGGAGTTTCATCGACGCCACGACCTCGGACGCCGCAGCGAAACATTGGGAGCGCATTTGACCCAACGGCTTCGACAACTGCAACAAAGACACCCCATTGTCGCCGAAGTGCGCGGCCTGGGTCTCATGCTCGGTATGGAGCTGCGCAATCCCGACGGCAGCCCCGCCAGCGAACGCACCGACGCCGTGCTGGAAGCCATGAAGGATGCCGGCTTCCTCATCGGTAAATCCGGGCCGGGACGCAACGTCTTGACGTTTCTGCCGCCGCTTATCGTCGAAGCGGCGGCGCTGGATGATATGGTGGACGCGCTCGACCGAACGCTCGGTTAATCGTCGTCGTCATCATCGTCGTCTTTTTCGCGCTTGCGGCGCTTTTTTGGCGGATTCTTCTGTTTGTCCGCCTGCGGCACGTCGGCGGCCTTCAGCCCCTCGATCCATTTAGAGAGACTGGCGATCTCCGCGGGACGCAATTGCTTTTTGGGCGGCATGTGCGGTTTGCCCTTGGGAAGCAGGACTTCGAGCAGCATACTTTCCTTCGGCTTGCCGGCTGTCACGGCGGGTCCGGAATCGCCACCGAGCAACAGCTTCTCGCGCGTGCTGAGATCGAGTCCTCCCTTATTTTTGCGGGCGGAGTGACAGCGCACACAGTTGGCGGTCATCATCGGCTTCACTTGCCGTTCGTAAACCGCATCTGCCGCCTTGGCCGAGGGCAACGGCCCAGCCACCGAGGTGCAGAACGTCAAGACTCCGGCGAACCATGCAACAACCTTCGCTTTTCTCAACTCGATGCCCATATGGATTCCCTTTCAGCGTTACTGTCTGTGGACCATCCTTTTACTCTACCATAAATATCTTCAGAATCACATATAAAAAGGGTGAGCGGGAGAGGTCGAGGCATAGCTTATAACAAGCGTTCGATGACCGCGTCGGCGACGTATTTGCCGCGGCGGGTGAGACGAATGCCTCGACCGTCGTCGGTAAGCAAGCCTTGCTCGACGCAGGGAGCCAAGGCATTGCTGGCCACGGTGTCGAGGTCGAATCCGGTCTGGCGGAGAAATGCGGCGCGGTCGATGCCTTCGGCGCGGCGCAGCTGCACCGCCATCGTTTCGCGGGCGCGCTCCCACGACGGCAATTCCTCCGATTGCCAGGTCGGCGATTTATCGGATAGACATAGTTTGATATAATGCTGAAGATCGCGGGCGTTCAATTCGCGCCGGCCGAGAACGTAGCGCGCCGCGCCCATGCCGAAACCGAAATAGGCTTCGTTGGCCCAATAGACTCGATTGTGCCGACATTGCCGGCCCGGCTGGGCGAAGTTGGAGATTTCATAATGCTCGAAGCCGGCGGCCTCCAGGGTGTCGATGGCCAGCGTGTAAAGGGTCAACTCGGCGTCTTCATCGAGAGCGCGCACCAGGCCGCGCTGCCGTCGCTTCCAGAGCGGCGTACCCTTCTCGTAGGTTAGTCCATAGGTCGAGAGATGATCCGGCTTCAAGGCCAGGGCGCGCGCGAGATCGTCGCGCCATTGTGCCGCCGTTTGACCGGGTACGCCGAAGATCAGATCGAGAGACACATTGTCGATCCGCCGCCGGACGCGCTCCACGGCGCGGGCGATCTCCGTCGGATCGTGCGCGCGGTCCAGGGTTTGCAGCATGTCGGCGTGGAACGATTGCGCCCCGAGGCTGACGCGATTGACTCCATAATCGGCGAGTACGGCGATCTTGTCGGTCGTCAATGTGTCGGGGTTGCATTCGATGGAAAACTCGCCCTCAGGGACCAGCGGCAACCAGCGGAGCAGGGCGGAAAGCAGCCGTTCGAGCTGCGCGGCGCTCAGATGCGTGGGCGTGCCGCCGCCCAGAAAAAGCGTTTGCACGGGTTGCGATTCATGCAGCGTCGTCAGTTCGGCGGTCAGAGCATCCAGATAGCGTTCGATGAATTCGTCGCGGCCGGCGGCGATGGCGAAATCGCAGTAACCGCAGTGGTGCGCGCAGAACGGGATGTGAACGTAGGCGGCGCGCGGCCACAGCCAGGGAGGTAGTTCCTCTTCGGGCTTTGTCATTCTTTTTTAGCTCGCACGGTCTCTTTGCTTTTCTTGGTGTTTTTGAATTTGCTGTTTCCACCCACGGCGGGGTCGCCTTCGGCCCACGGCTCTTTCGCCGCCGCCTTGTCTCCGGCAAACTCGGCCAGCGTCTTGGCGTCGATAGTCTTCCTCTCCACCAGCAGATCGCGTAAAGATTCTACAAGAGAGCGATTTTGTCGTAATATGTCCGCCGCCCGCTGCCGACCTTCTTCCAGGATCGTGCGCACGGCGCGATCCAGCGACTCTTTTTGCTGTTCCGACAGATCGGCGCGGCGTTGGCGTTCGTCCTTCTCCGAGACGAAGCGTGCGATGCCGACATCTGGGCCGCCCAGGCCATGCACCTCGACCAGTTCCCGCGCGAGGGCCGTGGCCGTCTCCAAATCGCCGACCGCGCCCATCGACAGATCGTCGAGGAACAGCGTCTCGGCCTCGCGCGCGCCCACCGCCACGCAGATGGCGTCGAGGTATTCGTTGCGCGTGCGGATGTAGCGGTGCGCGGGATCCTGATGGCGGACGTAGCCGAACGCCCAGGGATTGTCGCTCTCGATGGTGATGCGTTCGATGGGCGGGGTGTGCTTGCAAAACAGCGAGCAAATGGCATGTCCGGCTTCGTGCGTGGCCAGGACGCGCTCCTCCGAAGGCGTCATCTTTGGTCGATCTTGGTATTCGGTCAGCGCGCGTTCCACGTCGGGAGGCGCGGTGGCGTCGTCGCGGCCTTCGCGCAGCCGCAGCCGGGCGATGGAACGGCACAGGGCGTTCAGATGATCGCCGCTGAAGGGCGTACTCTGCGGCGTAAGATAACCGTGGCCGGTGCGCTTGACGGCGTATTCCAGGGTCGCTTCACCCATCCGCAAATCCATTTTGCGATCGTAAATGCGGAGAATCTCGCGCCGCGCGTCGGCATCCGGATAGGGAATGTGCAGATGAAACTCGAAACGTCCCGGTCGCAACAAAGCCGGATCGAGAATCTCCACAAAGTTCGTGGTGCCGACGACAAACACCATTTCTTCGCGGTGGAAGCCGTCCATCTCGGTGAGCAGTTGATTGACCATCGAATGCTCGACGCCGCTGCCGGTGTAGGTGCCGCGCGCCGAGGCGAACGAATCGAGTTCGTCGAAGACGATGATCGACGGCGCGGATTGCCGCGCTCTATGGAAGATCTGCCGCAGATGTTCTTCGCTTTCTCCCACCCACTTGCTCTTTAATTCCGGGCCGGATACCACCGTCACCGCCGCGCCGATTTCCGAGGCCATCGCCTTGGCGAACAGCGTTTTGCCCGTGCCCGGCGGCCCCCAGAAGATCATCCCCTTGGGGATCAGCTCTTCCAGCGAGCGTATCCGCTCCTCGTTGGTCAGTTGATCCTTGCGCGCCAACAGGTGCAGAACCTCATTGTTCAGTTGATCTTTAACCTTGACATATCCCCCTATGTCGCTCTCAAAAGATACCGACGGCACCTCCAGTGTGCCGCCGAGCGTCGCCCGACGAAGCTGGCGATAGGCGCTCGCCGGATTGGCGGGATAGTCTTCGCCTTCCAAGGTGGACAAGAGCTTGCGAAGTCGAACGGCGTTGATGCCAGAGACGTACTTGTACAGCGCCCAGGGATTGAACTCGCGGCCGAACTTGCGGCTTTCCTTGCGGGTGATCAGATGGCGCAGCCGCGCGCGGCTGACGCCGAGCAGACTGACGCGATGCGGAAACAGATTCTCGATGACCTGCGGCAACGGAAACGACGGATCCTTGAAGCCGATCCACACCAATTCCGGGTTTTCGTACAGGAGAGGAATGACTTCGCGCGCCTCGGAAGTCAGTCCGCCTTGACTGGTGGTCAACAGATCGAGATGCGGCAGCACGACGATGCGCCGCTCGACGGGGCCGCGCACGGCGTCGCGAAGTTGGGCGATCGTGGTGCCCATCATGCCCATCGGCATCGATCCGCCTTGCTCCTCCTGGCGCGGCCGGCCGTCGAGATAAAGGCAGCGCAGATTGACGGCGCGCAGACGATTGCGCAGGTTCATATACAGAAACGGCGCGAGATCCTTATCGCATTCGAGCAGCGCGGGCAAACCGCGCTGCACCTTGGAGGCAACCTCGGCCAATTCGGACGCATACGCCGCCTCGACCGCCTGCTCGGCAGTAAGCTCTTGAGGCAGATCTTTTCCGTCGATAAGGACTGACATGTAGTTATGATCGCTCAGGCCGCCGCCAATGGCAACGTCAGTTGAGGCTGCGTATCCCCACCTGCGCGTCGCGGGTTTTTAGTTTTGTAGGGTGGGTCGAGCGGAGCGAGACCCACGGGTCGCCTCGGTGGGTCTCGCTCCGCTCGACCCACCCTACACCTGCGCCCTTCTTCTTCGGTAGTAACGGCAAAATCAGTTGGAGACGGCGAGGGGCGCGGCGTCAACTCGCCGGTTGGGGCGGAGGCGGGACTTCCGCAACGGGTGTGGGCGCGGTGCCCGTGATGCGGATTTTGGGGATCAGCATCATCGCGGCAACGAAGAAGCCAAGGGCCTCGCCGGTCAGCAAGATGCCCTGGAGGCGCGGAACGATGGCCGCGAACAGTGTGATGGTCAAGATCACCGCCGCCGGCGTGATGACGCCGGCCAGCGCCAGTTTCATCCCCATCAGGGTGACGGTTCGCACGCCGATGATGGCCAACGCGATCGCACCGGAAGCAACCACGGCCGCCCACAGCGGGATGTATTCTTGTGCGAAGTACATCAGCGGGTAGGCACCTCCGAAGGTGCCCACAGTCAACAACAGCATCCATCGATCGAACTGAGTAGCCTGGGCCGCGTGAACGACCATTCCGATGAGCAACCCGAAAACGAGCACGCTGAGGGGGGCGAGCCACGTCAATTCGCCGAGCCGGTCGATCGGCGCGATTCCCAGCACGTCGAGCCGAACTGGTTGGCCGAACAGAAGGCGCGTGTAGTCCCAGGTGTAGGTGGTTCCTTCGTCCGTGTGCGCCAAGCTGGTCGGCTGGAGGGACAGTTCCAGAAGGCGCACGTCAGAACCGCTGGTGGTCAGGGTGACTTGGAAGTGATCGAGGATGCCGCCGGGCGGGACCGATAACTCGTACAACCCCTTCCCCACAGCCGTGTAGGTGATCTCAAGCAGCGTCGGCTCCGCGGCCAAAGGCCCTCGCCACACCATCTTGCCGTCGCGCAGGGCCACCATTTCACTCGGCTTACCTCCCGCCGTAATCACCAGGTCCGCCAGGGAGATCGTCTGCGGCGGCAAAGGCAGCTCCAGTTCACAATCGCCGGCTTCCTTCCCGGGCCGCAGGGCCATAATAGTGCCGGTGAAACGCGCCTCGTAGATCGACTCCGGGGCAGCCGTGCCGGTGCTAAGCCGGGGCGTCAGCACGAGCTCGGCGGTGAAGCTCTTGACATGTGCGCGCGGTTTCGACGGCGGCGGCTGACCCGAAACAGCCTCCTTCAGGTTGTTATTGGCCATTTGCTGGCCCGCGCCGAATTGCGATTGGTTGGTCATCTTTTTCGAGTAAGCCGCCTCGCGCACCTTTTGCACGGCCGGCAACAACAGGCCAATCAAGATGGCGATCACAATGACCACGACCAACAACTCGGCCAACGTAAAGGCACGGCGAAAGGAGCGGATCATGGGAGAGGTCCTCACTAAGGTTTCTCACAGGCACGCGATTTTTTAGCCGGTCTCACTCCCTGACTTACGCCTCGATCAAGCAAATTCATCGCTACTCATAAGGTGTAGACTCATTGTGTTCATTCGTGCAAACTCCAACTCAATGAGAGACAACCCATTAAAACGATTCGGCAACCGGGTGCGTGCTTTCCGGGAGCAATCTGGTATGAGTCAGGAAGCTCTGGCGGCCAAAGCCGGGATACACCGCACATACATGGGCAGCGTGGAACGCGGTGAACGAAATATATGCCTAAAAAACATCCTTCGTATCGCCGAGGCTCTCGGCATCCATCCACGAGACCTACTCGAAGATGCGGAGGGAAAATGACAAGTCCCTTTGCTGGAAAACCGGAATCGACCTGGCTCAGTATTACGCGGCAGCTTGTCAACACGCACCCACTCAAGTATACCGAATTGCTGGATGCGACGACTACCGCTTGGGCAACGCTCTGGCAAACGACGGTAGGTAGCGGCTCACTGTCCGTGAAACTATCCGATCTCAAGGTGCCCGCGACCATCGTCGGTTACTTCTTCGAAGTTTTGCTCGCACGCGAACTCGAACGGCGCGACCCCACGCTCTGGCGTGGAAATCTATCGAAGGAAGACAAGGACCTCGTCTACATTCCCGACCCTGCGTATTCGGTCGAGATCAAGACTTCTGGCCAGGCAGGCTTTAAGGTATTCGGCAATCGGAGCTATGGCCAGAAACCGAGTGCCGACCGAACTCAGAAGAAGGAGAAATCGGGCTACTACATCACAGTCAATTTCTTCAATCAAACTTTGACCCTGATGAGGTTCGGCTGGATCGACGCCTCCGACTGGGATCCCCAAGAATCGCCCTCGGGGCAAATGGCCGGTTTGAAAAAATCGGTGTACGACAACAAACTCATTGCTATTGCCGTCACCTATCGGCAACATGCGCCTGTGTTGCTTCTGAAGGGAGTTGGCCCATCCGCGGCCGACCAACTGGCTCAGCTTGGCATTACGACAGTAGGCGATCTCCTTCGTTATGAAAAGGAACTTCCTGGCCGTCTTTCCCGGATCAAGCAGAAGAATGAATCCTTCTTGCATGAATGCACGGATATGCCGCTCCATTAGTCGAAGAGCCGCGATCGTTTCTCCGTAAGAAACGCCTCAAGGCGTTTCTTAGCCATGTCACAATACGCCGATTTAATCTCAATCCCAAGGAATCTCCGCCCATGTTGAAGACAAGACACTCCCACAGTCCCTGAACCCATGAAGGGGTCCAGTACCAATTCCCCTGGATTTGAGAAACCGAGTACAACGCGATTCACGAGATCCAGAGGAAACTGCGCTGGATGCGATGTCCTTTCGGGTGAGGCGCGGGCCTCTCCTGAAGTTACCTTCGCAATTTGCCACACGTCGGACGGGTTCTTCCCAATCGTATTGCACCGCAGCTTGCCGTTCTTTTTTTGGAGGGGGTACTTAACATCGGGGTCTCTGATTTGGTCGAGATTGAACGTGTAATCTTCGGGATCTTTGACGTACCAGAGCAGCTTCTCATTCCGCGGCGATAAGGACTTTCGGGCTGCTACACCCGCGCCGTAGTTCCAGACGACTTCCTGAACAAGATAGAAGGGCGATCTGTCCCACAAAAGATAGGGCAACGGGAGCGCCTTCGCCCTTCCCGGTTTTTCCAAGTAACCTACGTTGAGCCAGAACGCACCGTTTGACCGCGTGACGCGATATACCTCCCGCATCCACTGTTCACACCAACCGAGGTATTTCTCAAGAGGCAGCGGGGTCTCGTATTCTTTGCCGATATTGTAGGGGGGACTGGTCAGCGTGAGAGTGAAAACCTCGGCGCGTAGTTTCCGTAGCGCCGTCAGAGAATCAACGCAGTAAATGGCGTAGCCCTCACCTGCGCTGTGTGGGTTCCCCAGGAGAGACTGGATCTCTTCTACAAGCAAAGGATCGTGCAGCATGAGGCTACTTATAGTGTTCATGTCGCGTAATGTCAAGAGGGCTTCGGGAACGACCTCGTGCCAGGTGCTGAGCAAACCTGTCGGCGAACACCGCGACTCAGAGGTCGACACACGCGGGAAGGGGTGCCGACCCGCTACAAATTTTGCCTTACATGGCCACTCCACTTGTACATTCATTTCACTCCCGGCTTCTCATCGGGAGTTTCCTCCATAGAGGTTAGGACTTCACGATGCACCATCACTTTCATTCTAACGGAAATCGTGCCGGCGAATCTTTCAACAATGCAAGCTAGAATGGGTCTGGGATTTTGCCACCCTACTCATCCGTTGTTGTCCGCGGGTCGAGAGGAACGTGACACTCGCCTTCTCGCTTTTTCTCGCGCAATCCATTATCCTTATTCGCACGCCCCTCGATTCGCTTCACTCGCGGAGATGATCCATGCGTGTCTCATTGGTTTCGGCCCTCGTCTTGCTTTCGCTGTTGTTTTCCCATGCTCCCGTCCGCGCCGCCGAGCCGGGGCGAACCGTCGTCTATCGGGGGGCGCGCATCATGACGGCGGCGGGCAAGCCCATCGACAAGGGTGTGCTGATTGTGAGCAAGGGGAAGATCGTCGCCGTTGGCTCGGAAGCCGACACGCCGATTCCGGCGGGGGCGGATGTGTTCGATTTGAGCGGGAAGACGATAGTGCCCGGTCTCGTGGATACGCATTCGCACATCGGCATTTGGCCGCGTCCGCATGTGCCGGCGCACAACGACGGCAACGAGGGCAGCGGGCCGGTGCAATCGGGGCTGCGGGCACTCGACGCTATTCAGCCGGACGATCCCGGCATTCGCATGGCCGTCGCCGGCGGCGTCACCACGGCCAACATCATGCCCGGCTCGGCCAACGTCATCGGCGGGCAGACGGTGTACGTCAAACTGCGCGGGCGAACCATCGAGGAGATGGGCATTGTCCCCAACGATGTATTGGGCGGTTTGAAGATGGCTAATGGTGAAAATCCGAAGTCGTGGAACTACACGGCGCGGAAGATGGCCCCGGCCACGCGCATGAAGATCGCCGCCTTGCAGCGCGAGCAGTTCACCAAGGCGCGCGAGTACATGGGAAAGTGGGATCGCTATCGGCAAGCGAAAGCCGAGGGGAAGGCCGCACCCGAACCGGAGGTCGATTTGGCGCTGGAGCCGCTCGTCGAAGTGTTGCAGCGTAAGCGTACCGTGCATTTCCACAGCCACCGCGCCGACGATCTGATGACGGCGATTCGGCTGGCCAAAGAGTTTAACTTCGAGTTGGTGTTGCAGCATTGCACCGAGGGCTATCGCATCGCCGAGGAGCTGGCGCGCGAGAAAATCCCCGTGTCGCTAACGCTGGTGGATAGCCCCGGCGGCAAGCTCGAAGTGGCCGGGCTGCTCGAAGAGAACGCCGCCATACTCGACAAAGCCGGCGTCAAAGTGGCGATCAACACCGACGATTCGATCACCGAATCGCGCTTCCTGCTGCGAACGGGGGCCATCGCCGTGCGCGGCGGCATGTCCGAAGAAGCCGCCTTGCGGGCGCTGACGCTGCACGGAGCGCAGATGCTGCATCTGGACGACCGTCTCGGTTCGCTGGCCAAGGGTAAGGACGCCGATTTCGTCGTGCTGTCCGGGTCGCCGTTCAGCGTCTATACGCAGGTATTGCAAACCTTCATCGACGGCAAATGTGTTTTCGATCGGAGCCTCCAACGCGATTGGTCGTATCAAGCCGGCGGCTTCGCGCTGCAAGAGCGCGACCGTCTGCCGAAGATTCCTCCTCCCGTGAAACCTCGTGCCGCCGTTGAGACTCCATTACGACGGCTGGAACACAAGCCGTGGCGCGGCAATGTACCCCGCTATGCTATTCTAGCCGGACGCATCGACGGTACGGCGACAAAGAGTATCGTCAATGGTGTTATTTTAATCGAGAACGGCAAGATCGAGGGTATCGGTTCGGCGGAGGACGTGAAAGTGCCGGACGGTTGGCCGGTGCTAACGGCGGCGGTAGTCACGCCGGGATTGATCGACGCCCATACCGTCGTCGGTCTCTCTGGGGCGGCCAACGTGGCAGCCGATCAGGATCACGACGAGTTAAGCGATCCGAATCAGGCGGATTTGCGCGTGCTGGACGGCTTCAATCCGCGCGAGCCGCTCTTGGAGTTTCTCTGCCGCGAAGGCGTCACCGTCGTCCATGCCGTTCCCGGACGCGCCAATGTCCTCGCCGGACAGACGGGCATCTTCCGCACGTCGGGCCGTACCACCGAAAGCATGACGCTGCGTTTCCCCGCCGGTCTGCTCGTCAATCTCGGCGAATCGCCGAAATCGTCGTATCCCAACAAGCTGCCGACGACCCGCATGGGAACGGCCGCCCTGCTCCGCTCGGCGTTGGCCCAAGCTCAGAATCACGCCCGCAAAATAGCCTCGGCCAAAGGTGAAGACAAGCGGCCTCCGTACAATCCGAAACTGGAAGCTCTCGTCCCGGTTTTGGAAGGCAAGCTCCCCGTCATCTTCGCCGCCCATCGTTCCGACGATCTTCTTACCGCTCTGCGTATCGCCAAGGAGTTCAAGCTGTCGCCGCGTCTGGACCTGGCCACCGAGGGCTATCTGCTGGCCGACCGACTGGCCGAGGCCAAGGTGCCGATCGTGGTGCATCCGACCATGCAGCGGCCCGGTTCGATGGAGACGTATCACAGCCATCTCGCCAACGCGGCGGTGTTGGCCGACCATAAAATCCCCCTGGCCATCGGCACCGGCTTCGAAGCGTATGTACCCAAAACGCGCGTCCTACGCCACGAAGCGGCAATCGCCATGATGAATGGCCTCGGCTACGACCGCGCTCTGCGCGCCGTCACCCTCGACGCCGCCCGCATTCTCGGCCTCGACAAAGAGCGCGGCAGCATCGAGAAGGGCAAAATCGCCGATCTGGTCCTGTTCGACGGCGACCCGTTCGAGCATGCCACCCATGTGACGCACACCCTAATCGAAGGCCGTGCTGTCTACGACCGCTCCGAGTATTTGCAACTCCCCTTCGCGCGGCGAGCGCTTCCCTTAACCGGCGGCAGCGGCGTGGGGTGTTGTTTGGGAATGTGGTGAAACGCTCTGTTATCTGAAAGGAATGACGGAAGAGATTCAAAGAATCGCGCTTGTGTGTCGAAATTGCTCTATAATCCGTCGCGTGTGTGGCATGAGAGCCAGGGGACTGTTAGATGCCGCTTATCTACCGAGCAATGTGTGCCGACGGTGACAGTCCGATGGTAGGTCACACTCGGAATGATACACTTGGCGTCCGTGAGGGAGTTGACGTTCAACCGGAAGAGGGGGTTGTACAGCCCAGAACGGGCGGCATGTCCGTTTCCCCCTCGCGGGCGGACCTTCCTCCTCATCTCATTCCCAAGCGGCTCCGCTCTCAAGGTTATCCCGCCGCGAGGCGCGGCAACACTCTGCCCGAGACGTATCCTTGGCGAATGGGTGATGGTCCTTTTGTCGAAGGACAACTCTGCGATCGCCTCCAGTTACGGATCGACCCGCGAGATCCGGCACACGGATTTGTCGAACCGGACGGCTCCATGACTTTGGAAGCTTACCGTGCGGCTATTGAGGCTACGCGATCGAATTGGGTCCGGGAGGAATGGTGAAAGGAAGTAGGAATGCTAGGCACAAGTGATCCCGCTCGCGAATACGCGCGCTTACTCCTGAAGCAACATGAACTCGACCCGCGAGGAGGCGCGGACTCTCCGGAGCTAGATGCTATTTGTGAGGCAATGGATGTTCCTTGGACCCGTATGGATGGGCGCCAACGCGGCAGGATGAGAGGGCTATCGGAAGATCTGTATGCGCTGGCCGATGGCCGTCGAGGCATACCCATGTCAACGGAGGATCGCGCCGCGTGGGCCGCGAGAGGCATGGCGGCACAAAAGGCGGGCGACTTGGACGTGTACCTCGACCACCTGCGTCAGCCATATCCCGAAGATTTCCCCGCTGGGGTCATCCCAGCCCTCCAGGCGCGGTTTTGGGATCGGCTTGGGCTGCCAGAAGTAGCTCTTCTGTTTTACCAAGAAGCAGCCAAGGTGCTCCCTATCGCGAAGACTATGACGATGGACTGCCTGCGAAGACTAGGCCGAATCGAGGAGGCGATGGAGCTCGCCCAACGCTTGTTGTCCGACCCTCGATCGCGGAGGTGGGATATTTACCTGGCCGCCAGCGCGCTTTTCCAACAGGCTTTTGAACGGCCCCCAGCAGAGCGCGCCCAGATACTGGAAATGATTCTCAAACCCTTGCGAGACGCTATCGAGGCGGAACGGAAAACACCTCTTAGTTTTCGACAGGACCGTGGGTTGGAAGGGGCGGCAGCTCGCGCTCTCGCCTTGACATTGGTCGCGCTGCGTAGATTCGTTGAAGCGCGGCAAGTCTGCGACGACTCACTTAAGTCCTACCCGAACGACCCCGCGCTGCTTCTCATCCGCGGCGTGGCGAATCTCCCCGACAACCTCGCCGACGCCGAGTCCGATTTCACGCGGGCAGTATCACTACAGGCCCAACACGGTTTACCTTATGTCTTCCTGGCTCTGTTCCGCGTTGGACAAGGGAGATATGCTGACACCTTCTCGCTGGCCAGTCAGGCCATGAGCTTCCCCGGCCTGCCGGATGAGATCAAGGGTTTGCTCTTCGAATTGCGTGGCATCGCACTTGCCGAGCTGAAACAGCCGCGCGACCGAGTGGAAGAGGAATTTGCGCAAGCTCGAACTTTGAATCCCACGAGCGCCTCCCGGATCGAACAAAACAAAGAAGTGGCCCTGAAGTCGCTGGAATCCGCCTCGCCTTCCTCTCGCCTGGAATGGAACCTTCCGCCACTGGAACCCATGTTGCGACAGCTACACGTCCGATTGCTTCGCACAGTCGCCGAATCACCCATTCAAGGCGAGAGCTACTCGGAGTTGCTGGTAGCTTCTAAATCTTGACCGATGAATGACAGCGACCGGCCCGATCTGCCACCTTCGTTCTATAAATTTGCAACTCCCCTTCGCCCGGCGAGCGTTTCCCTTAACCGGCGGCGGCGTGGGGTGTTGTTTGGGAATGTGGTAAGAGCGAACGTCGAGAATATCAGAGCAGAACGGGGTTGCATGTGCGACCGTTCGGAATGCTTTTCCCGTCGCGGTTCGGCGCGTCACGAGGCCGGTGCGACGCGACGAGTCTTTCGGCCCGATGAGGCGGCCTTCATTCGCGCCAGGGAAGTCGCCAGCATTTCTTGCACTTCTTTGCGCGTCGCTTCGCGCAACGGCCCGGCGAGCGCGGCCTGGTACAAGTTCACGGCTCGGCCTAGATCGCCAGCCTTTTCGTAACAGGAGGCGGCGCTCATTCGGTACACGGCCGCCTCCAAGGTCTCTCCGTCCGCGTCGAGTAGTGGTGCGATTCGCTCTTGGAGTGACGCCGCCGATAGCCACAAGGTCTGCGCCGTCTCTCCCATTTCCATGGCCTGGAAAACCTGGGCCTTGGACAGCACGAACGACGCCTCCGCCATCAACTCCTCGACCAAGGCAACGGCACGCTTAATCTTTTCCTTCGCCACGTTGGGACTCCTCAACCGGATGATGGGTGAAGTTAGGATGGTGGGTCGAAGCGCCGCGAGATTTACCCGACGAAACACCTCATTCGGGAAGTTATTATGAACCCTATACTAAACGGATCGATTTACCCCCCTTGCCGTGTCTCCGTTTTTACGATTGCAGTGCTTGCGCGAGATGATCCAGTTCCGCATCTAGGGTGCGTTGTTCTGCTTCGCTTAGGCGTTGGCCGCCGAAGCGGACGCGGTAGAAGAGATCGACGACGCGAGTCGGCAATTCGGCAAGCGATTGGAGCCGCGGACGGGTTTGCAGGAAGGCGCGGGCGGAGGCGGCGTATTCTCGCGGCGTTTGTCCGGAAGAGGGACGCATGGAGGCGTAGCGCTCCAGAAGGCGCACAAAACGCCGATAAAAACTCGTGTCGTCGGCGGAGCGAACGGCGGTTGGACGATGGCGGAGGAGGCGGAGGACAATTAACCGGAGAACGAACGAGGCGAGGACGGTGGCGGCGGCGACGAGTCCGATTTTCACCCATGTCGCCCAGCGCCGGCTCGATCTCAGGCTGTACCATAAGTCGGCTTGCTCGTCGGCATTGTAATCGACGATGCGCGTCCGCCACCATTCGAGACAAAAGCGCTGGGTTTCCTCCCAGAAATGGCTCAGCGAAAAAGCCGACTGGCTTGCGCCCGACTCGGCCGGCGTCGGATCGAGCGACAGCCACTCGAACGACGGAGATCGCGATGTGCCGCGCGCCAATAACACTTCCATCCAGGCGTGGGCGCGGCGGCGGCGCACCACATAGTTACCGTCGCCCTCCGACTCGAGTCCGCGAAACCCTTTTACGATGCGCGCGGGAATGCCCACCGAACGCAGCATCAAGGCCAAGGCGGTGGCGTAGCGCTCGCAATGCCCCTGCCGCACGTTGGTCAAAAAATCGAGGACGGGATCGAGCGACCAATCGACGCGCACCATGTCCAAGGTGTAGGTATATTCGCCGGAAAAGGCCAAGTAGTCGCTCAGGACGCGCGCCACGGCTTCAAAGTCGTCCGGATCGAGCAGGAACGAACCGGACGGCCCTTCCAGATCGGCGCGGACGCGGGCGGGCAAACGGGATTGCGGTTGTCGCGCCAGGCGTCGCAGCAAGTCGATCGTCCAATCGTGAAGCGTCGGGACCAGGGATCGAGGTAAGATCGTGAGGCGTTCCAGATAGGTTCCCGAACGGATGCCGTGCGCGGAGGCGCGTGCGGGGTCGTCGCGGCGGGGAACGACTTGTCGGTAGCGCACCTCGCGGCGTCCGCGGGTGGGCAGGGGTTGAACGCTGCCGACGAATTCGTGAAACAGTCGCCGTTGGCCGGTGCCAGCGAGACCGACGACCGGCAAGCGCGCGTTGGGGGGGCCGAGTTCGATCGGTTCGGCCAAGACCAGGTTTCCGGGCTGGCGCGGCAGGACGGTGTATGTGAGATAAAATTGCCCCTCGCCCAAATCGGGCAAGTCGGCTTGATCGCGCCGTCCGGTGGCAAAGAGCGGGTGCATCATGGTCCAACGTCCGTTCTCGTACCAGTCGAGGACGAAGCCGCGCCACCGCTGATCGGCGGGGAGATCGCGTTTGGGCCGGCCGAGGGCATCGGCGGCGGCGACGCGCAACACGATCTCATCGTCCAGTTCGACGCGACCGGTATCGTTGAGATTGATCTCCTCCACCGGGTTTTCGCCGACGATGCGGGGAGCGACATTGCGGAGATCGTTCAACGGCTCCCATGCGCCGCTGTCGCGCCGCGGCGTGAGCAAAAAGACGATCAGGGTTAGCGCGGCGATCCCCACGGTCCAGCGCAGGGTGAAGAGCGCCAGCCGCCACCGCGAGGGCGACGACCGTTCGCCGACCGAGGAGCGCCGATGGTGCAAGGTCAGACAGACAATGGCGCTGACGAAGTAGAGGGCCAACAATCCGCCGAATACGGGGCCGCCTTCGAGGACACATCCCAAACCGATTTGCATGAGGCCCAGTCCTTGCAGTCGCCAGAAATCGCCCTGGTCGCGCGGACGGAACACCTTGACCAGCAGGGCGGCCATCACCAACGGCCCCATGTAAGGCAACATCGCCAAATGCAGCGGCACGCGCGACAACAGCGATTGATCGTCGGTTAGTTGCGTCACCAGCCACGCCGCGCCGGCGGCGGCGATGAGCAAGCCCAGCACGTTCGCGCCCCAGGCCGGCAGGCTCCAACGCCCTTCGAGCCACCACGCCGTCAACAACAATCCGAGCATCGGTGCCAGACAGAATTCCAAATCGGGTAGAAACGGGGCTTCGGCGAAGATCAGCGCGGCGCACGACAGGGCCAACGTCCCATAACTCGATAGACGCAACCAACGATCGAGAGACATGGGTATACTCCGCGCGTCGCCGCCGGCGGCGATCAAGGCGAGGGTTTATAAAAATCGAACCGATCCATGCGGGTGGCGTCCAGACAATGGATGCGCCGACCGAGTGCGTGGCGGAGCGGGTCGGCCAGCGCGCTAGGCCCCAGCGCCAGCAGAACCACGAGTGCCGGCGACAATCGTTGCTCGCCCAAGCCTCTCAGCACCGCCGGATGCGCCGGTCCCGGACAACATTCCAGCACCGCCAGACATTCGAGCGTTCGCCGTGCCTGCGCTGGCCCCGTCGAACCATCGACGATCGTTCCCTCGGTCGTGGCGACGGCCAGCGTCAAACGGTCGCCGCGTTGGCGGCACCATTCCCAGCAGATGGTGGCGGCCAGGCCCACCACTTCCTCGAACTGCTCGCGCAGCGGCACGTCGCAATCGTCCGAGTGCGAAGGCAACGCCGGATCGACGACGAGGAGTAGGTTGTCGTTCGGTACGTCCTCGAACTCGCGCACCATCAGTTCGCCGCGCCGCGCGGAGGTGCGCCAGTGGATGAGGCGCGGGCTGTCGCCGCTTTGGTACGAACGCAGACCGTGAAACTCCGTCAGCGCCGCCGGATGCGGGCGCGGCGAACGACGCACTGCGGTGGGTTGCGGCTGGGCGGTTAACTCGCGCAGACGCCGCAGGAAGCGCCCGCGATGCAGCCAACCCAGGTGGGGCAACACCACGACGCTCTCTTGCGGTATCAGTTCCAGACGGCGCTCGAACAGACCGAAAGGATAGCTGCTGCTGGCCCGCAACGCCGCCCACAGGTAGCGCCCCCGCCGTGGCGGTGTCACCTGTCGACGCCAACTCGTCTTGCCATTTCCAGGGAGGCGATCGACGGTCCACTCCGCCTCTCGCTCCAATCCGCCGTCCTCAATGCGCAATTGCGAACGCGCGCGGCCGCTGGGATTGCTTACTTGCACCTCGACGAGGCACGGCGTCCGCGCGAACAGCCATTCGCCGATGCGCCGGCGTCCGCGCAAGCCGCGCACGCTCCGCCGAGCCGCAACGATATTCAGCACGGCCATCACCAACAACGCATCGGCCAGCAGCATCAACAAATTGATCCGACGATGCACGCCCAACCCCAGCATAACGAATGCCACGAGGAGGAAGTAGCGACCGACGGTCGGAGAGAGAGACTCTCTTCGTTTGGCCGCGTCGCGCCCAACCCGATGGTCACGAAGGAACAAGCGTCTGAGCCAGAATGTCATGGACGATTTCCTCGGCGGCGTTGGCGGAGCCGTCTTGGCGCATGGAGCGAGTCACCAGGCGATGGGCGAGGACGGCGGGGGCGAGGCGTTTGATGTCGTCGGGCACAACGTAGGTCCGCCCTTCGACGAGTGCCAATGCTTGCGCGGCGCGATACAGCGTCAGTGCCGCCCGCGTGCTGCCGCCAAGATGTACGTCTGGATGATAGCGCGTCGCCGCCAAGAGATCCAGGACATAATCGGTCAACGTGTCCTCGACCCGCACCTGGCGAACTTGGTGCTGGAGCCAGACGACCCGATCGGCGGACAAAACCGCTTGCAGCCGCTCGACCGGCTCGCCGCCGCGATGGCCGGTCAGAATGCGTTTCTCGGCCTCGCGCTCTGGGTAGCCGATGCGCAGCCGCATGAGGAAGCGGTCGAGTTGGCTCTCCGGCAGGGGATATGTCCCCTCGAATTCGTAGGGGTTTTGCGTGGCCAACACGAAGAACGGCGGACCCAATGGCCGCGTCTGGCCGTCCGACGAAACTTGCCGATCGCTCATTGCCTCCAAGAGCGCGCTTTGCGTGCGCGGCGTGGCGCGGTTGATCTCGTCGGCCAACACCACTTGCGCGAACAGCGGGCCGGGTTGAAACACGAACGAACCTGCCCCTTGATGGAACACGCTCGTTCCCAGCAGATCGCTCGGCAATAAATCGGGCGTAAACTGAATGCGATGGAACGAGCAACCGAGACTGCGCGCCAGCGCCTTGGCCAACAGCGTCTTGCCGATGCCGGGCACGTCTTCGATCAGCAAATGTCCCTCGGCCAACAGGGCCACCACCGACAAGCGGATGATCTCCGGCTTGCCCAAAAAGACGCTGGCGACATTGTTCTCCAACTCGGCCAACAACTGCATGGCTTCGCCGGACGGCGCATCGGAGTTTACGGGAAGAATGCTCATATCGATCGGTACAACTCGGCAAGAGCGAGGCGGAGAGGACACGACGGTGATTATAAGAGTTGCTCGAAACTCGGCGAGCGGGGCATCCTTCGTCCGATGCCCGCGCCAATCGACGGGCCAAATCGTTTCGGACGCGGCCAATTCGTCGGAGGTCAGCGCGAGATGGTTGCTTCGATCAGCATCGGCCGGTCGCCGGCCAGCGATTGGCTTACGGCTTCGCTCAGTTCCTCCGGCTCGGCGATGCGGCGAGCCTCGACTCCCAGCGATTGGGACAAACGGACAAAGTCGATCTCCGGCTGAACCAGATCCATCGCCAGATAGCGGCGGGCGGCCATGTTGGGCAACGGCATGACCTCGCCGCACTGTTTGAGGATCCGATACTGGGCATTGTTGCACACCACAAACGTAACGGGGATGCGATGGTGCGCCGCCGTCCACAGTCCTTGAATGCCGTATAGGGCCGCCCCGTCCCCCAGCAGCGCCAGCACGGGACGATCCGGCCAGGCCAATTTCACGCCGAGCGCGCAGCCCAGCCCCCAGCCCAAGGCCCAGCCGCGATGGCCGAAATAGCCCAACGGATCTTTCAGCGCCCCCAGGCGTTCCAGCGTTCCGTTCGTCGTGGTCACGGCTTCCTCGACCACGGCGACGTTGGAGGGTAGGATTTCGGCCAGTGCCGCCATCAGCGTCGATGGTGTCATCGGTCGATTTGAGGATTCAGATTGTATTTTACTCTGCAAAGAGTCTAATTGGCCGCGCCGCGCCGTCGTTCGTCGCTCCATCCGCTCGCGCGCCGCGGCGGATGCGGGCAACAGCGGCTCCAACTCGGCCAGGCCCGCCTGCAAGTCACCGATCAGTCCGACTTCGACGGGGTAATTCTTGCCGATCTGCCAGGGGTCGTTGTCCATCTGAACCAACCGCGTCGATTCGGGAATGGCCCGACTCGGTTCGAGATGGATGTAGTTGCGCAGCAGCGACATGCCGACGACAAATAGGACATCGAAATCGGCTAACGCGCGGCGCACGTCCGGCGACCACAACGGCAACCCCTCGGCATAGAGCGGATGATCGGTCGGAAAGGGTAATCGGCCGTGCGAAGTAGCCTGCTCCGAAAAGACGGGAGCGCCCAAACGCTCGGCGACGGCGACGAGTTCGGCACTGGCATTGCATTCGGCGATACGACTGCCGGCGAGAATAGCGGGGTTCTTCGCTTGCCCCAGGATCTCGGCAGCGCGGCGCAGGGCATCGAGAGACGGTCGGATGCGGCGATCCACCGGCGAAGGCGGCGACAGATCGAGTCCGGCACACGCTTCCATCTGCACGTCCACGGGAAGCGCGAGAAACACTGGGCCGGTCGGCGGAGTGAGTGCCGTCTGGATGGCCCGCCGCGCCGCCGCCGGAACGTCTTCGACGCGCTGCACCTCGTAGGCCCACTTGGTCCAGGGGCGAACGACGTTCACCATGTCGCCGGCCAACACCGGTTCCTCGAAGCGCAAACGGCGATCCTGCTGCCCCGCCGTCAACACCACCGGACTACCCGCACAATGGGCGTTGTACAACATGCCCATCGCGTTGCCGAGTCCGCAACAGATATGCACGTTGGCCACGCCCACACCACCCGAGGCCATCGCGTAGCCTTCCGCCATCGCCAGCACCGGAATCTCGTGCAGCCCGAACACATAGTCGAACCGTCCGTCCGTGGCCAGGGCATCGTTGAGCGGCAACTCGGTGGTGCCGGGATTGCCGAAGATATGCCGCACTCCGGCGGCGGCAAGAACGTCCAAGAATGCTTCGATTCCGGTCATAAGATGCTTCTCTCGGTTGCTGTCTCCGCCGACAATTGTATGGATGGGCGTTCGATTCGGATTTGCCACCCAAGGCTCCTCTCGATTTCTCCCCTCCGCCTGAGTACAGGGGGGAGGGGAGGAGCGCTGTAGGGTTAGGTCGAGTCGGAAGCGGCTACGACACTCCGATCGCATTTCGAGACTATTTGGGATGTATTTACTATAAATAAGTCAATTACGATTGGCCGAAGTCGATGTCGCAGCGCGCGTGCGGAGTGAAGTGTTCGGCGGAGTTCATTTGGCGGTAGGCGTCGAAGGCAAGCGGTCCCATGTGGGGCAGGTCGGCCAGCGGGAGATTGGCGCGTTCGCGATACAACAAGATGTCTTCGTCGCCGGTGGCGAATTGCCATTCGACCTCCGGTAGAGCCTGCGACGCGGCCTCGCGCAGACGCTCGCCGGACGCGCCGGAAGGAAGCGACAACACGCGGAGTTCGGCAACCGCGCCGCGACGATCGCCGGGCAACTGCGGAGCGGCTTCATCGAAAAACCCGGTCATCTCGTCGCCCGCCCGATCGGCGTGTTGGGACAAGAACATCTCCGCCGCGTCGCCGTCTCCCAAACGCTCGGCGAGGAACTGCTCGGCGGTTTGCAGCATTGCCGACTCGACGTTCTTCAACACGTTGGCGTTGGTCAGACAGATGTTCACCAGGGCGGTGAACTGCTTCTTGAACATCGCCTCCATCAACGCATCCAAGAGATCGATCGCCTCCGGGCCCAGCTGATTCTCCAAGCGATCGACCGTGTTCGAGAGATCGGTGCAGCCGGACGGATACAGATGCTTTCCGGTCGAGGTGGCGGCGGGAACGACTTCGGCAGGCTCATCCAGCATGCGCGCCAGTTCGACGAGACGGACGCGGCAGAAATTGATCTCGCGCATTTCGTCGGCGAGTTGGCCGCGCAGGGTCAGGAAGACATTGCCGGCCTGACGCAGCAAAAGGCTTTGATAGAGCGTTTTGGGATAGTCGGCGAACAGCGCTCGCGCTTCGGCGAGAGTCGGCGGCTTGATGGAGGAGGCCTTGCGATATCGACCGGATGTGGCGGGACGGTTCGATGGGTCGTTTCGCAACAATTGCATGCGGGAATGGAGATCGACGGCGCGAGCGGATAGTTCGCGGGCCAGCGGCTCGTGATGCTGCAAGGTTTGTTCGAGGGAGGCCACCATCTGTCGAATCAGTTCTTCCGCGCCGGCAAGTCGAAAGGCTGGGGTTTCGATAAGGCGCACCGGCATCTCGGCCAACTTTTGCCCCCACTCGCGGACGAGCTTGTCGCCGGCTTGCCGCAGCGCCTCGGTCCATTGGGCGGGCGATTCCGACAGGCCGTCGTCTTGGGCTTTACCGAGCAGTAGCTCGAACTGGGAGAAAAGCTCGGCGAGTTCCTCTGGGGGAAAGTCAGCTTCGGCGTTCTTGCGTTTCTCGCCGTGACGCTGGAGCAGCGATTCGACCGGAGCGCGAAACGTTTCCTCCGGCTCTCGCCCGGCGATCTGCCGGCTCAGTTCGGCCAGTCGTTCCATCAAGACGTTGGCATTGAGTTGTTGGCGCGACCATTCGTCTTGCATCCAGCTGTTAACCGAGTCGCGGATGGGTTTGCTGTCCTTGCTCATCCAGCGTTCGACCAATCGGCGACAGGCGCGACGGGCCAAAGCGCGGCGGACGGCATGGCGCGGCCACGAGACTTCGTACATGCCAAAGGTCTGATAATACAGGCCGCGCGTCGCCCACGGCACACCGCTGAGACCGGCGCGGGCGAGGTCGGCGGCCGGACCCATCGGCGAGCACAGATCGCGCGCTAAATAGAGACCGGCCTCCTCGACTACCTGGCGCGTTGCCTGTTCGTCGGTCTCTTCGGGCAAGGGCAGCAACACGCAGCGGCCGAAGGGCGGATCACCGTCCTGAAGGGGCGGTTCGCGGCGATGATACTGGGCGGTGAACGTAACGTCGGGCTGCGCGAAATGGCTCAACTCGCGCAGCGCGGCGTGGGCGTTGCCGAGCGTTTGCGTGGCGGTGCGATTGCGATCGACGTGGGGCAACAGAAAGAGACCGACGACATCGGGTCTTTCGTAACCGGCGCGCTTGAGCATGGCGCGAACGAGATAGGCCGCGTCGAGGAACATGCCGCTGCCGCTGCCTCCGGCCAACCCGGCGACGACATAGACGCGAACGCGATTGGAGCGGATCTTCAAGCCCGTTTGTCGCACCGCCGAGGCCAAGGCGTCTGGATTGAAGCAGGCGTTTAGCTCGGTTTGTAATCGTCGGGCGATGGAGCGATAGTTGTCGCACAGCGCCAGGCGTCCCAAGGCGCGCACGCCGGTCGTCATCTGCGAGCGCGGGATACGATAGAGCATGCGAGGATGCAGCCAACTCTCGATATCGGGGCGGTTGTCGCGCGGCTTCAAGTAGTGGCTGGGACGATTCAGCGGCGCAAGCAAAACGTCGGCTTCGGAGAGTCGCGCCCCGTCGGGTCCGCGCGTGGCGGCGCGGACGATTTCGGGGTCGGTGTCGAGGACCATCAAGCGCAAGTGCGGCACACGATCCATGCCGCCGAATCGCTGGTGCAGCCGTTGACGCATCCGTTGCACGACCGACATGCCCAGCTGCCCCAGACCCAGAACCAAGGCGGGCACGAGGACGCCGTGACCTTCGATCTCGGGCGGCGCTTTGAGGAGTTCGCCGGTATGGCTGGGAGAAGTACCGTCCAGACAGCGAATGAATTGGGTGGTGCCGGGATTGGATTCGGGATGTCGCACGGCGCGGACGCACTCGGTCTGCTGCTCGGCCTCCTGCCGTTCGAAGCGGTCCTCTCTTTTTGTAGTCGAGGATGCGATCCGAGACGGCGCGATGGCATCCAGCGTGATGTCCGTTTCCGGAATCGTTGCCCGCTCGCCCAGAGTAAGGCTGCTAAGCGCGTCTCCGCCTCTCAGCATCGCAACCAGATCGCGGCAGGTGGGAAAGCGTTCGTCGGGTTTTTTCGAGAGCGCGCGGGCGATGGCCGGTCGGTCGTTCGGCGGCAGCGGCTCGACGTTGGGCGGCGTCTGCAAGTGCTGCATTATCAAGTGGCGGATATTGTTGCCGCTGAAGGGGCGTTGGCCGGTCAACAATTCTTGATAGACGATCGCCAAACTGTATTGATCGCAGAATCGGCTCACCCAACCGTCGAACGTCTCCGGAGCGGCGTAGACGGGAGTGACTCCCCCCGTGACACTGGCTTGCATTCCTTCTAGATCTTTGACCAAACCGAAGTCGGCGACTTTGACGTGATTGTGAATCAGAAAGAGGTTCTGCGGCTTGATGTCGAGATGCTGAAGCTGATACTCGCTGTTCATCAGATCGAGCGCCTCGGCCGTCTCCTCCATGTAAGCAAGCATCTCGTCTCGCGGAATGCCGGGCAGACCGCGCGTGCGACATTCCTTGAACCGGTCCCATAGGTTACGGTCGGCCAACTCCATGACGATCAGCAATTGACCGTCAATGATGTCGTAGCGTTCCAGAGAGAGGATGTACGGATGGCGAACGGTTTTGACGCGGCTGAGGGCTTTGAGTTCCTGCTCGGCGCGATGGCCGTCTTCGCCGGCGGCGCTGAGATCGCCGAACACGAACTTGATGGCCTTATGCAATCCGCCCGGCGCTTCGCACTTCCACACTTCGCCGAAGCCGCCTCCGCCGAGGCGCTCGATGAGCCGGTATCCCGGAAGCGGTTCTGCCTTGGTTTCGATCCGGACCGCCATGAATACAATCTCGCCGTAGCAGGGACGGATAGACAGCGCGGAGCCGCCCTCGGCTCAAGAGCCTGTGTTGAACCATAGCTTGCGGCAACGCATCCCGCAAATCGGATCGGCGAACCGGCAGCGTGAGCTGCCGGGTGCGAGGCTACCACCCGGCGGCTGACGCCGCCGGTTCGCCAAGACCTTGCCGGTAAGCTGCCGGGTGCGAGGCTACCACCCGGCGGCTGACGCCGCCGGTTCGCCAAAATACAATCGCTCTATGACGACACACCATGCCCTCTCCGTGAAACAGCCGTGGGCCGCCCTGTTAGCGGCGGGAATCAAGACCATTGAAGTGCGACGTTGGCCGACAGCGCGGCGCGGACGTATTCTCATCCACGCCGCCCGCGTGCCCGACGAACGCCGCCAAGCATGGGAGCATGTGCCCAAGGAATGGCTAGAAACGGCCCAGCTGCTCGGCGGGATTGTCGGCGTCGGGGAATTGATTGACTGCCGTACCTATCGCACCTCGGAAGCGTTTCAGGTCGATGCCGTTCGGCATCTCAACGATCCCTCGTGGTTCGAGCCGCCGATGTACGGTTTCGTTTTCGACAAGCTGCAAGTCTTGCCCTTTCGGCGCTATCCTGGTTGGCTGCGATTCTTCGCGGTGGACCTTCCCGCAACGGAGGGGGAATGACGCGCTTACTCGTGAGCGTTCGCTCCGCCCTCGAAGCCGAGACCGCGCTGCGCGGCGGAGCGGGATTGATCGACGTGAAGGAACCGGAACGCGGCTCCCTCGGTCGCGCATCGCAAGACACGATCGCGGCGGTCGCGCGCGTCGTGGCCGGACGATGTCCGGTAAGCGCGGCGTTGGGCGAGTTGCGAGACGAGCCGGCCATTCCAGACGAGCCGTCGTTGACCTACCTCAAGTGGGGATTGGCCGATTGCCTCGACGATTGGCAGCTTCGACTCGCCGACGCGATGCGGCGCGCCACCCCCCGCCGCGCCGTCGCCGTCGCTTATGCCGATTGGCGACGGGCCCGCGTGCCGAGGCCCGAAGAGGTTTGTTCGTTCGGGATCGAGAATGCGTGCGGAGCCTTTCTCATCGACACCTGGCGGAAGGATGGATCGACCCTGCTGGATTGGCTCTCCCTGGAGGCGATCGCTCCGCTGCGGGATCGCTGCCGAGATGCCGGACTCCCTCTGGTGCTGGCGGGATCGCTGGGTGTCGCGGAGATCGAAGCGCTCTTGCCGTTGCATCCCGACTGGATCGCCGTCCGTGGTGCCGCGTGTCGAGGGTCACGGCGCGATGCGGCGCTCGACGAGGACCAGGTTCGTCATCTAGCCGCCCTCCTATCCGCGTCGCGGCTAACCGGACAGGTCGCGCCAGTTCACGGAACGCACTTCTAAATCGGCAGGCGCATGGCGAAGCACCTCGGCGAAGTGTTCATCGACCCAGCCGAGCCGAGCCGCCTCGTCCCAAGCCCCATCGGCAGAGATGGTCGTGGATTTCAACAGCACCAAAGTCTCGGCTCGATGCACCACGGCCACGCGCGCGGCCAGGGAATCGCTGGTGACGGTCCACGCGTGCGGCAGACGATCTTCTCGCTTCTCATCCGCGAGGGCAAAAGCGTGGACATCGAGGATCGCGGTATCGCTTCCCTGCCATGCGCCGACATCTTCCACCACGCGCGTCGAAGGCATCAGGGCGGCCAGAAAGTGTGCGTTGACACTCAGCGCTCGCAGAGCCAGCCAATGTGAAATCTCTTCGCCGAGTCCTTGGTCGCGGTCGAGATGGCGAATCGCATCCACGACCGATCCGCCGCCGGGCACGAGGAGGACGCGCTTCGAGGGGGGTTGAGAGTGCAGCCAATGCCGCAACCGCGCGCCGAGATCGGGCACATCGTAGAGGCTGCCGCCCACTTTGACGACGACGAGAGAAGCGGGCATGTCAGCCACTCGATTCCGCCGCCAGCATCGCCACGGCATAAGCACAGCCGGCGCGCGACACATCCGGCCCCAGTTCCAAGGTGAGCGAGATGGCCGGACAAGGTGGAATCTCGTCCTGTTCCTTCAAGGCCAGGCGGATGAGGAACTCGCCTTCGCCGGCGTAGATCACGGTTTTCGGATCGTCGTCCAAGCGGTCGGCCACTTCCACGAACGACCCTCCCAGAAGCAGCTTCTGATTGGAAAAGACGAGATTGGCGAGCCGCAGGCGATCTAGGCGCGTGCTGGTTTCCAGGTCGGAACACAACATGCGTGCCATGCGCAACTCGGCTCCCGCTTTCGTCGCCGGGCGTCCGTCGGCCGTGTTGCAATCGGACGGGTCTTCTGGAAGAAGATCGAGAAGCAGGTAGGCATCCAAAGTGGTGGCGAAGAATTCCGCCGCGCCGTAGCCGGCCAGCAGCGAACAGAGCGGCGTTCGCCGGACGCCCGTGTAACGCAACTCCCAGCACCGGATGCGCTCCAGATCGGTTCGCCCGTTGGGTACCGGCCGACCGTCCAGGAGGGGTACGATGTCCGTCGTCGTCGAACCGATGTCGATCAGCAGCGCCGGTCCCTTCGAGGCGTAGCGTCCGGCAAACGTGGCCAGGGCCAGCCAATTCGCCGAGGCGATTTGCAGGGGCGACTGTCGTGCCGCTGTCACATCAACCAAGTGTCCCTCGTTGTTCCAAACGCGAAACGTCTCGGATTTTGTTGCGGTTTGCACGGCGTCGAGGATAGCGAGAACGCCCTGTCGCTTGTTCTCGAAACAATCGCACAACTCGCCGGTCATGGTAACGGCGAGGGTGTCGGCGGACGGCATGGTGGCGAGGAGGTTCCGAAGAGCGTCGGTCAAGCCGGAGGGATTTTTCCATAGAGCGAATGGAACGCTGAGAGCG
>JAJXWW010000222.1 GCA_021781415.1 Planctomycetota bacterium | reverse complement strand
CAGCCCCCTCCGGCACCTCGGATTCGCCGAAGTCGTCGATCATGTCAACCTCCGGCCACGGCGGGAATGATCGCCAACTCGTCGCCGTCTTTCACGGCAGTTGTGAGGCTATCGAGATAGCGAATATCCTCATTGTTGAGATAGATGTTGACGAACCGGCGCACTTGGCCGTTCTCGAAAATACGCGCCGTGAGCGCGGGATATTTCTCACCCAGCGAAGCCAGCGCGGTTTGCACGCTCGTGCCGGAAACCTGCACGGACGCCTGTCCGTCGGCATGTTGGCGCATCGGCGTGGGGATGTGAATGGTAATACTCATCTATTATCCTCTCTTTCGCTTGTATCTCGTCGTGAAATGTAACCACCCTTTTTCCAAGCCAGGTATACCCAAGGTAAAACCGTCACTAACGATATGGGAAACAGAAACGAGCGAAACCGTGTTTCCTCAATTTCCCAATGCTTTTGAACGATAATGCACAAAGCAACGACAACGAGTACCCAGAGCATTACGCCCACAAACCACATTATGGTCGCCTTGTTGGCTTTCAATGGTTCCAAGCAATGAGGGCAATCATAGCGGAACGCATTAATGCCTTGCCCCCATTGCCAGAACGTGATAACATCCTTACTGCAATTAGGGCATTTCATAGCCCCTCCTAATTATACCAATACCGGACTCGCCGCCTCGGTCAGTAAGCCGCTGAACTCTTCGAGCGACGGTGCGATCACCGCCGGTTCCTCCAGACAATCGGCCACGGCGTCTTGAGTCTTCAGGCCGTTGCCGGTGATGCAGACGACGATCTCTTCGTCGCGCGGAATGCGTCCTTGTTCGATAAGTTTTTGCGTCACGGCAATCGTAACGCCGCCGGCCGTCTCGGCGAAAATGCCTTCGGTGCGGCCCAGCAGCGCCATGGCCTCGGCGATCTCTCGATCGGTGACATCCTCGGCCCAGCCGCCCGAATCGCGGATGACCTTGGCCGCGAAATAGCCGTCCGCCGGGTCGCCGATGGCCAAAGACTTGGCGATCGTGTTCGGCTTGCGCACCGGACGATGACTGTCCCAACCGTTCTTGACCATCGCGCTAATCGGATTGCATCCCGCCGGCTGGGCACCGTAAAACTTGCACTCCGGCTTCTCGATCGAACCGATGCGGTGCAACTCGTTGAACGCCTTCTGAATCTTCCCGATGAGACTGCCGCCGGCCATCGGACAGACGACGTGGCGCGGCGTCCGCCAACCCAGCTGCTCCGCCATCTCGAAACCGAATGTCTTCGACCCCTCTGCGTAGAAAGGCCGGAGGTTGATGTTGACGAAGCCCCATCCGTATTTGAACGCGATCTGCGTGCAGAGCCGATTGACTTCGTCGTAGGTTCCGCGAATGCCGATGACCTTCGCCCCGAAGACGCTAGTACCGAGAATTTTCGAGCGCTCCAGATCGGAAGGCACGAGGATATAGCTCTCCAAACCGGCGGCGGCGGCGTTGGCGGCGACGCTGTTGGCCAGATTGCCCGTCGAGGCGCAGCCCACTGTCGTCAGCCCCAGCTCGCGCGCTTTGCTCAGGGCCACGGCGACCACGCGATCCTTGAAGGACAGGGTTGGAAAATTGACGGCATCGTTCTTGATCCAGAGCGTATCGACGCCCAATTCGCGGGCCAAGCGATCCGCCCGCACCAAAGGAGTCCCGCCGACTTGCCGACCCACCGTCGGTTCGCCGTCGAGAGGCAAAAGTTCTTGATAGCGCCACATATTGAACGGGCGCAGTTCGATCTTGCTGCGATCCAAGGCATCGGCAATGGCTTCGTAATCGTAATCGACTTCGAGAGGACCAAAATCCTCGGTGCAAAAGTTCGTCGCCGAGATAGGGTACGTTTGGCCGCAAAGTCGGCACTTCAGGCCGCGGACGAAAGTTGATGACACGAACATTCCTCCAGAATAACTCGTAGCTCGGGGTGTAACACCCGACGTATGTTGGAGGTGTGTATCGTCCAGGCAATTCTCCGCGACAGCGGAGACGAGAGCAAGAGGCGTGCGGGGCACACGATCTTATCTCTCCCGGCCTAGCCGGGTAGGAGTTAGCACCAGCATCCCCCCCCATCGACTCCCTAGCCCTCCGGGAGGGGGTTTGGGGTGAGGGTGAGATCGGTTGCTGTGGCGTCGCAGGGCCTGATCCCTTTCGCAACTCGCCGTCAATCGGCAAGTCGCACTCAGCCACTCTGGATAAGATACTCACCAAGTTGTCAAAATTGATCTTAAGACAAATTGCGGTCGGAGGCAATGGCATCCGGCATTTTTGGGGTTTTCTCGTTTCCAAGGAACGGGTCGTGGATGGCGGCAGGCCGATGTGTCCAGAAAAAAAGCCTCGCTGCAACACATTGTCACAGCGAGGCTTGCAAATCGGGGCGAGAGGATTCGAACCTCCGACCTCCTGAACCCCATTCAGGCGCGCTAGCCAAACTGCGCCACGCCCCGGTGTTGCACACATACGAATCGCGTGCTTTGGGATTCTAGGAATCGCGCACGTTTTTCGCAAGGGGTTTTGCGGAGACGAACGGAAAGAGGAACCTTCAATCGCCGCCACGACCGAAGAGACGGCCAATCAACCCTTCTTTCCGTGGCGTCGGCGGAGCTTGCGCGACCACGGCTGGACGGAGGCCCGACGCTGTGGGTGAGGCTCCTCGCCGCGTTGAAGCGTCGTGCAACTTGCTTCGCAGGCTCTCAATCTTGGTCTGCACGCCGCCGTCGCGTTCCAGGCGCTCCAATTCGTGGCGAATCTCATTTTGCAGGCGTTGTAGATCGTTGCGTTGTCGAGCCATTTCCGCACGCTCGCGCGCCATACTCACTTCCATTTCGCGCATCTGTTCCATCAACGCCCTCTCGTCCTCTTGAAGCTGATGGCGCTCGCGCTCCAACTCTTCGCTGAGCGACAGCAATTCGTCCTCGCGCGGCACTTTGCCCGCGGCGGGACGGGCGACCTGCGCTTGGCCGGCACGAGCCTCGGCTTCTTCGACCGCCGCTTGCACCTCTTGCAACTGCTGATGCAGCTGGCGGATCATCTCGTTCTTCTCTTCGAGAACGGTTTCATACTCGTGAAGCTGCTGCTCCAGATCGGGTTGCAACTGCTGGGCCGCTTCTTGCAGCGCCTGCTCCAACTCTTGGCACAGCGCGTGTAACTGAGAGTTCTCGTTGCGTAGATGCTCCAGATCGGCCAACTCGGAAGCGGTGGGCATTCGTCCCGGCTTCTCTCGCGGCCCGCGTTCTAGTGGGGATAAGTCCATCTCGGCCTCCGATTCGATTGCCCCTCCTTCGCCCGCCGAATGCAGTTGCAAGGAGTTCGACGCCGGCGGACGTGCCAAGGCCGTGCCATTCGTCGCGTTGCGGTGGGAATCGGGTAGGGGCAGCGGTCTGGCCATAATCCTCGTTCTCCGGTATGGTTCTGCTGGCGTCTCGGCGCGGTCGGCCGAGGCCGATTGCGGGGCGATCGGCTCGATCCTTCACAACTATAGTTCGCAAAAGCGGTACAGGCAGACCGAAAACGACATCTTTTCCGATTCCGCGTTAAATGCCTCGCATACGCGGCGGTTGCATGAGGGGAGCTAGATTACCTACCGCGCCGTTCGTAGCATAACGATGCACTGCGCAAGGCGAGGAGTGAGCAACGACGGGAAAAAAACATGAATCCACGCAACGCCGATTCCATGCGAGATGCCCTCCGGGCCAAAATCGAAGCCGGTCAGCGATTGAACTTCGACGACGGCGTGTATCTGTACGAAGAAGTCGATCTCTTCACGCTCGGCGAATGGGCCAATCTCGTCCGCGAACGGAGGAATGGCCAATTCGCCTACTACAACGTCAACACGCACCTCAACCCCACGAACGTGTGTGTGTATCGTTGTACTTTCTGCGCCTTTCGTGCCGATCTGAAAAGTCCCAAGGGATACGTCATGTCCGACGAGCAAATCGTCGAACGTGCCGCCGAGGCCGAGCGGCGCGGGGCGACCGAACTGCACATCGTCGGCGGATTGCACCATCAGCTACCCTACGAGTGGTATCTGAACGTCGTTCGCATCATCCATCGCGCGCATCCTCGTCTGCATCTGAAGGCGTACACGGCGGTGGAGTGGGATTGGTTCGCGCGTTTGACCGGCAGGCCGACGCGCGACTTGTTGGCCGAGTTCAAGGAAGCAGGGTTGGGCAGTCTGCCCGGTGGCGGCGCGGAGATCTTTCATCCGGATGTGCGCGACAAGATTTGCGAACACAAGGCCGATGCCGATTCGTGGATCCGCATTCACCGCGAAGCCCATCGTCTGGGATTGCGCACCAATGCCACCATGCTCTACGGCCACATCGAGAATGCCGAGCATCGCGTCGATCATCTGTGTCGGCTCCGCGAGCTGCAAGACGAGACCGGAGGCTTTCAGACGTTCATTCCGCTGGCCTTCCATCCGGACAACACCGGGCTGAGCCATCTTCCCAAACCGAGCGGCTTGATGGACCTGAAAACGATGGCCGTCAGTCGCTTGATGCTCGACAATTTCCCGCACATCAAAGCCTACTGGGTGATGCTCGGAATCAAGACGGCGCAGTTGGCCCTCAGCTTCGGCGCGGACGATCTCGACGGAACCGTCGTTCACGAGAAGATTTATCACGACGCCGGCTCCGACTCGCCGCAGGAATTGAGCGTGACGGAGATTCGCCGACTCATTGAGGAGGCCGGGCGCATTCCGGTGGAACGAGATACCCTCTATCACGAAGTAATCCGAGGCCCCGAACAGTGGCGGACGGGACGCTCGCTGCAATTAGCCACGGTCGCGGCGAATTGAAATAAGGGGCGCGGCCGTATACAGTAACCTCGTAAGGTCCGAAGCGGGATGGAGAACCCGAGGGCGAAAAAAGTAACCTTGCCAACTTTTCAGGAACGGTGGCAAGGTTACTTTTGGATCGTAACTGCATTATTGAGAAGGTCTTACGTCTTCCAGCGCGAGTCACCTTGGACACTTTCTCATGCGGCCTCTTTGGGGGTGGACAGTTCCTGGCGCAGGCGTTCCGGCGTCCACTGGAGGACTTCCCACCAGCGCACTCCCTCCGGCCATGGCACCCCCCAGCAGTTGATACGGCGAATGCTTCTTCCGACGACCCGTCCGGAACGGCTGGCTATTCCAGTACAGCCGCTTCAGGTCCAAAAGCCCTTGGCTCATTTTCCGGTGCCGCGCCTGCTGCATCCGCACCACACTGTTGACGCACTCCACCAGGCTGCTGGCCCGCCAACTACCCCGCACAATCGCCCGCACCCCCTCCACCGCCAGCGTGCCGACTCCCTCGGCCTTGGCCAGCACCACCGCGCAGACCAACAACAGCGCACGCCGCGCCGCCGCCGCCGGACTATCCCCCCGCAGCAGTTCGGGCCGCCGCTTGAGCCCCTCCTGCTGCACCGCCGCCTCCCGGATCTCCGCCGGCACTGGCAGCGCCTGCAACTTCCTCTGGACCTCGTCCAGGTAGGTCAGCACCTGGGGCCGGCCCAGCAGCCCCTTTACGGCTGCGAACTCCGCCTCGGGCAACTGCGGCAAAACCTCCGCCAGTTCCGCCTCGGCCCGGGCCCGCGTGTTCAGTTCCCCCTCGGGCGTAAACAACTGCACCGCCGCTTTGGCCCGCTGCCAGGCCGCGTCACGCTCGATCCACACGGCCAGCGTCAGATCGGCCTTGATACGCAAGGCCCGAATCCGGTTACTGACACCAATCGCCCGCAGGCCACGCCACTGCCGCCGCGTCCGATCCGCCTCGGCCTTGGCCAGAGCGACCTGGGCACGCTGCGCTGCCCGCTCGGCCCGCCCCACGCCCCGGCCTCCCTCACGCAGCACATGGAAGTGGTCCAGTTGGTCCGCGACCGGCTCTTGACCACGCTGGTGCCGCTGCTGGTTGAGGTCGGCGACCCCTTTGCCCAGGCAACTGCCCGCATCACGCACCACCTGCTCCAACTGCGGCAGACGGCTGAGTTCGGCGGTCCATGCCTGGCCGCTGAGTGTCTCAACCTGACGGCCGCTGACCCAGCAGAGGCTGTCCGGCTCGACCGCCATGAGCACCGGCTGCTTGACGTACACCTCGTCGATCACCGCACACTGGACGCGTGGGCCGGTTTGCTCGTCGACAACGGCGAGCAGAGCAGCCGCGCGTGCTCCCTCGGCCTGGGTCCAGCGACCCAACTTGGCGACACGGGGGGGGGGGGTCTGCTCACCCAGCAGCACGCGAAGCAGAGTATGGAGGTCGGGCAGGCTGACGCCTTCCGCCTGGCCGACCGCGGCGAACTCGGCCTGCTTGTGCGCATCCAGAATGATTGCCTGGGCGAGTTGCCCTTCGAGCTGCGCCACCCGGGTTTCCAAGGTGGCGATGCGCTGTTGGAGGGCAGCGGTGTGCTGGCGCTGGGCAGTGTGGTCCAGGGCAGTGAGCACGGTAGCGGCTTCGCGGTAGAGACGCTGGCGGGAGACGCGGCGTTGACGGGCGAGGCGCTGGACAGCACCGTAACGGCCGAGATGGACGGCATAGGCACTGGCAATTTGTTGGGTCGGGGGTACGATGCACATGAGGGGTGGACTCTGCAAAGCATGGGTTGGGTTAGCTCCCATTCATTGCAGCTGTTCACCCCTCAATTGTCCACCCCGCACCCTTACTCCAGCTGCAGTTTGAGAAAGTGTCGTCACCTTGCCACTTTGCCGCAGGAGGGTAGGTTCACATCTTCACATACTCCCCACACCCGCTTACCTCGTTCATTTTGTCGTGAAACCGCCCACGAGATGTTTGAGGGTTCATTATCTCAAGCGAAACAATTAACATGGTGAAAGAAGTATCGCATGATCAAGGGAAGCTGCATCCTCCTACTTCTTCTATCCTCAGCAATGGTCAAGGCCGAGACGCCGAAAGATGAACTCGCGCGGCTTCAAGCCGTGAAACGAGAAGGCAAAGATAACGAAGCCGCCTCCCGCGCTTGGAAGGATGTGGTCCATCGCGGTCCAGCCATGCTGTCGGCGCTGCTTGAGGCGATGGATACAGCCGACGCGGTCTCGTCGAATTGGCTGCGCACCGCCGGCGACGCCATCGTCGAACGCGCCTTGATGGAAAAGAAGCAGCTGCCGGCGGAACAACTGGAGCGCTTTGTTGCCGAGAAAAAACACAACGGCGCGGCACGGCGTCTGGCTTACGAATGGCTTTGTCGTCTGGATCCGAAAACTCCCGACCGCTTGTTGCCGGGTATGCTTCAAGATCCAAGCCCGGAGTTGCGACGCGATGCGGTCGCCGCCGTCATTCGAGTAGCGGAAACTCAGCTGGCTCAGGGCGACGAAGAAGCCGCCCGGGTCGCTTTCCGACGGGCTTTAGCCGGAGCTTGCGATAAGGATCAAGTCGATCTGCTGGTAGGCCAACTCGAGAAACTCGGCGAGAAAATCGACGTGGCAGTACACTTCGGCTTCATACGACAATGGCGGCTCGTCGCACCGTTCGACAATCGCAAGGATTCCGGTTTCAAAAAGGTCTATCCTCCCGAAACAAAGGTCGATCTTCAAGCGGCTTACAAAGGCCAGGACGAGAGAGAGGCGCGCTGGGTAGCCGTCGCATCGAAAGATCCCTACGGCCTGGTGAATCTCAACAAGGAATTAGGCAAGCAAAAAGGCGTCGTCGCTTACGCCTACACGGTCGTCGATTCGCCGAGCGAACAAACGATTCAACTGCGCGCCGGTTCGCCCAACGGTTTGAAAATGTTCGTCAACGGCAAGGAGGTTTTTCATCGCGAGGAATATCATCATGGAGCGGCGGTGGATCGATACGTCGCCGCAGCCGTCCTCAAGGCCGGCCGCAATGAGATACTGCTGAAAATATGTCAAAACGAGCAAACGGAAGAATGGGCGCAGGAATGGAAGTTCCAACTGCGCTTGTGTGACGCGGTGGGCGCGGCTGTGCCGTTCTCGCAATCGAAGTGACAATGCGACGCTGAAAGAGAGACTACATATGTACGGGATCGGCAAATTTCGATGGATCACCATCGGTCTGATTGTCTTCGTCACCTTGCCGCCTTGTAATCGTGTCGCCCTTTTCTCCGCGGAGTGGCCGCAGTTTCGTGGACCGGGCGGCATCGCCGTCTCCGGAGAAGTTGGCTTGCCGGTGAAGTGGAGCGCGACGGAGAACGTGCGTTGGAAGGCAGATCTGCCCGGACGCGGTGTCTCCAGTCCGGTCGTCGCCGGGGGGCGGGTTTACATTACGGCGGCCTCGGCCTACCGAGAAGGACGCTTGCACGTCTTATGCTTCGACGCGGCCACGGGAGAGAAAAAGTGGGAGCGACAACTCGCCTCTACCGGCAGCACCATGTGCCATCCGAAAACGAGCATGGCCGCGCCCACGCCGATCGCCGACGCCAAGGGTGTGTATGCGCTCTTTGCCACCGGCGACCTCGTCGCCTTCGATCGCGACGGCGACCTGCGCTGGTATCGCGCCTTGGAACGCGATTATCCGGACATCACGAATCAAGTCGGCATGGCCGCATCGCCGGTGTTAGTCGGTGAGACGTTGCTCTTGCCGTTGGAGAACGCCGGTGACTCGTTCGCGCTGGCCGTGGACGCCAGAACCGGGCGAAATCGTTGGAAGACACCCCGCGCGCGAGGTGTCAACTGGGTCACGCCAACCGTAGCTCGCTTCCAGGGCAAGACCAGCGTTCTGTTTCAGACGGCCCGTGAAATCACCGCTTACAATCCAGACAACGGCGAGGAACAATGGACGTATAAGGGGGAGAACCTCGGCTCGATCCCATCGCCAGCCGTGCTGGACGATCTGGTGATCGTGCCGGGTAATCCGTCGGTGGGGCTGCGCGTCTCGGACGGTGGCAAACCGGAAAGAGTCTGGAAAAGCCGAAAGCTAACCGCCTCTTACGCCTCGCCGGTCGTGTACCAAGGACGCATCTATGCGCTCACCGGCATCGGCATCGCCTGCCTCGACCCGGCCACCGGCGAAGAGATCTGGCGGGAACGGCTCGGCAGCGGCTTCTCGGCCTCGCCGGTCGTCGCCGGCGGCAAGCTATACGTCGCCAAGGAAGACGGCGTCACTTGCGTCGTCCAGCTGGGTGACAAGCCGAAGATTCTCGCCAACAATGCCTTGAAGGGACCGCTCTTGGCCACTCCAGCCATCTCCAATGGGGCCATTTATCTTCGCACCGAGAAACAGTTGTATTGCATCGGGACGAAGAAGTAGCCCTGTCACGATTGGCGAGCGAGGAGACTGAAGCCGCGAAATCTTGCTCCCTTCGGGCGAGCGTTCGTCCCCCGCCCGCTCGATGTTCCTTTCGTATTGCATCTCCGTGGAAGTTGGCGGTATTCTCGCCAAGAGTGCATCTCTTTTTGGAGGATGGCCATGTCTACGTCTCCGTCCACGCCACGCAAGCTGATCGCCTTGAGCTTCGCTCGCGCCGCCGAGGACTATGCGCGCGGTTTGACGTTGGAGCATTACATGGAATCGATCTCGCAAGCCACCCAACGCAAAATCACCCTGGAAAGTCTCGATCTCGTTCACGCCCGCCGTCCGGAAGTGCAAGTCTTCAACGAGTTGCTGGTGCAGTATCGGCGACGCCGCCAACGGGATATTGTGCAGGTGGTTCCGGACAACATGGTTGTGATTCACCCGGAGCCGGTGCAGGCCGAGCGTAGTTTTGATATTCCGTTACAGTGTCCGATCGAGCCGTTTTGGATGCTGGAGTATGTGTCGCGGAGTTCGCAGCACAAGGACTATCAGGAAAGTTTCGAGAAGTACGAACGCGATCTGAAGGTTCCATATTATCTGCTGTTTTATCCGGAAGATCAGGAATTGACGCTGTACCATCACAACGGCCGCAGGTATGTCTCGGTGAAGCCCAACGCGGAGGGCCGCCTTGCCATCGCCGAGTTGGATTTGGAGATTGGCATTCACGAAAGTTGGGCGCGTTATTGGTATCGAGGCCAACTGCTGCCGTTGCCCGCGGAACTGCAACGCGATCTCGAACAGGAACGCCGTGAAAAGGAAGAATACCGCCGCCGTGCCGAACAATCGGAGCAACGAGCCGAGCAATCCGAACGCCGTGCCGAGCAGTCCGAACTGCGCGCAGATGAAGAACGGCGGCTGCGCTTGGCTTTGGAACAGGAGTTGGAACGCTTGCGCGCTCAAGGAGGCAAACGGCGGGATCGTCCGGCGAATGGAGGGTGAGGCGTTGGCCCCGCGATTCGATCGAACGGGGCTTTCTCAAATCACGGAGTCGATTCATGGCTCGCTCTCTACCTCGTTGGCTTGTCCTGGTCTTCGCGGCGTTGGTTGGAGGCGCGATTGCGTTCGTCCAGCCCGACGGGCGGGGCGATAGCGGCCGAAGTGCCGCCGAGCGCGACGGGGAGGTTGTGGATCTCCGCACCGTTACCGTGGAGCTGGGTGGCGGCGTCTCGATGGGTTTTGTTCTGATTCCCGCCGGCAAATTCCTGATGGGATCGTCGAAGGAGGAAAAGGAACGCTCTAAAGATGAAGGGCCACTGCATGAGGTGACGATTTCGCGAGCGTTCTACCTGGGCAAGGATGAGGTGACGCAGGAGCAGTACCAGCAGATCGTGGACAAGAATCCGAGTCCTTTCTCGGCTGGCGGAGAATACAAGCAAAAGGTGGCGGGACTGGACACACGGCGATTTCCGGTGGAGAACGTGTCGTGGGAGGATGCGACGGCGTTTTGCCGAAAGTTGTCGGCGCGGGACGGTAAGCGTCGTTTTCGTTTGCCGACGGAGGCGGAGTGGGAGTACGCCTGCCGGGCCGGCACCAGGACGCCGTTCCATTTCGGTGACTCCCTGAATGGCGACGAGGCGAATTGCGATGGTACGAAGGCTTTGCACCTTTTTTCGTTTTTGCACCTAAATTTCGATGGTCTGCACCTAAATTGCCTGAGTCGGCAGGCGGTCGCTTGCAGGGCTTGCCGCGCCGGTGTCTATGGAACAAACCGGGCCTGGCGTCATCATTTGACGCCAGGCCCGGTATCAATTCCTTGCTTCGCATCGCTCTGAGAGCAGGTTACTTCGTTTTCTTCTCTCCCTGTTCAGGAATGAGTTTTTCGAGTTGCGCTACATGGAACAACGGAACAGGAAGCGGTGGCAGCCCCATTCTCACCGAAGAAGATTGAACAAACTCTCTCCAGTAGGGCCAGATGTTCATCATGGCCACCTGCTGCAAGGCTTCCTCAAGGAGTTGTCTCTGGCGAGGAACCTTCTCGACAGCGTATTGTAGCTGAAATGTTGCGCTCACCTGGACGGGGGGATCATGATCCCCACCCTCTTCGTACGCCATGACAAGCTTCAAAGTCACGACGGCTTGTACTTTTTTTGTGATGGAGTCAATGTTGATTCCCAGCGTAATCGTTTGCGTTCCCTGGCCAGGAAGCTTCCCTTGCTGCAAAGGCCCAAGCTTGCTGTGCGATTCGACAAGTCGAATAAACTGAAGCGAAGCCTTCTCCACAGCATGCATTCGCCGGATGATTTCAATGTCAGCTTTATTCACCATGTTATCACCGGAAGACAAAGGCATGATTACTTTTTAGTAAGCATTGGCCTTAATCCAGCCTCGAAACCGCCCGCCCCTAATCCGGGGGATTGCTTTCTACGCCTGTCCCACCGGGGGCAAGAAAGCCAAGAACGGTTCTCTCTAAGCTGCCGATGTTCGCGTTCCACTCAATAGAGATCGATTCCCAATCGATACTAAATGTCTCTAGCTGGACAGTGTCGAGAGGAGTTGAACAGGCGTAGAATTCAACCTGAAGCTTCTTGCCCAGTGCAGCGGCGATTCTCCTTAGCAGTTTCAGAGAATGCCCGTCGTAATCGGCATCCTCAATCCGGGAAATCACCGACTGCTGCGTCCCAACGAGTTCGGCGAGTTGCTTCTGTGACAACCCTGCCGCTTTTCTGGCTTCGTATACCCTCATCGCGACATCGGCGTTGAAGGAATCGATCTCAACAGATTCTGCCAAGTCCGGGTTAACTGCCAACTTGGCCCGGATGACATCCGCAAAATTCCTCGTGCGGGCCATCGCTATCCCTCCCATTCCGCCGTGTACTTGTTCGGGTCACGCTCCACTAGACGCTTTCGATAGACGGCAAGATCAATCTCGTCATTTGGAACTTTGCTCTCCTTTGTAAACCCAGGAGACAGGCAGGCAATGTTGGCTCCCATGAAGAAGTAGAGGATTCGGTAGTTGACGGTTCCGACCCTAATGCGCAACTCGTGGATACCGTCCCGAAGCGTGTCAGCGTGAGGACGGCGTAGTTCATATCCGAGTTGCGACAAAAGAAGTATAAAAGCAAGACATTTCGCGTACGCTCTTGGTTCGCTCTCCTCCAGTTCGTCCAGCCACTCCGTGAGGGGCGTTGTCCCGTCAGCGTCGCGGAATACGCGGATAGCTGTTTGTGGCATTGCCCCCTCCCACCGCCTCCTTCCCTCGTCATTATGGAGCAGTATCGGCTAAATGCAAGAGATAAATCACAAAAATGCGATACGTCGAGAACCGACTAACGCCGTAGAGGGTCTAAGCTCAAGTTATTTCTTGGACTAATGGTTAGGTGCTTGTGTCATCCGGATGATGACCAAGCCTCCCTTCCGCAGACGGTTCCAATACGGGGACTTGCACTTAGGGCAACGCCGGGCCATCCAAAATAGGCTACCTGTCCGGGACGCAACAGGCGCAATCCTGGCGTGATTGGATGGCATTCCCAAGCGGTTCAAGGATAGAATGGCATGAGAAGAATCGACACAAATCCTTTGCTGCCGTTTTCTTACGTCGATATCATGTATATAACTACAGCAGAGAAAAAGGCCTCTGGAGTTGTTGGTCGCAGCTCCAGAGGCAGATGCAACTCGGGGAAGAAAGGGGACGTACGGACCGTCGAGTTTACCGTGATGGGCATTCCGTGCCTCGGCCTCAACGGCGGGCCTGCGTTCAAGCACAACGAAGCGTTCTCGTTCGCGGTCGCAACGGCCGACCAAGCCGAGACGGATCGCTACTGGGACGCGATCGTCGGTAACGGCGGTCAAGAGAGCGCGTGCGGTTGGTGCAAGGACAAATGGGGGCTGTCTTGGCAGATTACCCCGCTCGCCCTGACGAAGGCACTCACCGACCCCGATCCCACAGCCGCCAAGCGTGCGTTCGAGGCGATGATGCAGATGAAAAAGATCGACATCGCGGCAATCGAGGCGGCGCATCGCGGTTGAATTGGCATCAATCATGCGAATCCAACGAATCGCTCGAGATGCCGTGCGATTGGAGATCACCTGGCCTGCGATCTGAACGGCGACACTGTCCTCGTTCCCAATTTCCGCGCCGGAATCGAGGATTCACTTCATCCCACGCTTGCCGATTTCATGCCGACGGCCTGGCGCACCAGGGACATGGTTTGCCGTGCTTCCGCCCGCGCTCGCTGGGCACCGCGAAGTAAAACCGCCTCAACTTCTTCGGGATGGGCCGCCAGATGCTTGCGCCGTTCGCGCGCCGGCGCGAAATAGGTGTTGATCTTCTCCAGCAGCATCTTTTTCGCCTCGCCATAGCCCATGCCGCCGGCGCGGTAGCGCGCCGCCAGCGCCGCCTTTTCCTCCTCCGCGGCGAAAAGGCTATACAGCGCGAAGACGTTGCAGCTTTCGGGATCTTTGGGCGCTTCCACCGGCGTGCTGTCGGTGACGATGCTCATCACCGTCTTTTGCAGCGGCTTGCCCTCGGCGAACAGGTCGATGGTGTTGTTGTACGATTTGCTCATCTTCTGCCCGTCGATGCCGGGAACCTTCGATTCCCTGTCGAGGCGATAGTCCGGGATGGGGAAAATCTCGCCGAAGGCGCGGTTGAATTTCTCGGCCATGTCGCGCGTCATCTCGACGTGCTGCACCTGATCCTTGCCCACCGGGACGAGATGCGATCGATAAATCAAGATGTCCGCTGCCATCAAAATCGGATAGAAGAAGAGGCCGACGCTGGCATCGATCCCTTTTTCCACCTTCTCTTTGTACGACACGGCGCGTTCGAGCAAGCCCATATTGGTGACGGTGGAGAAAATCCAGGCCAACTCGGCGACTTCCGGCACATCGGATTGGCGGAAGAAGGCGGCTTTGTTGGGGTCGAGTCCGAGGGCGAGATAATCGAGGGCGACATCGTGCGTATTCTCGCGCAGGGTGTCGGCACGGTCGGACGGTTTGATCTTCTCGCGGTCGAGTCGGCGTCGGGTAGCTTCTTCCAGCGTCGTGAGGGCGTGATAGTCGGCGATGAAATAGAAACACTCGGCCTCGTTCTGTAGGGCAATGTGCTGGCGGATCGCGCCGAAATAGTTGCCGAGGTGGAGTTTGCCGGACGGCTGCACGCCGCTGAGAATGCGCTTGGGGGTGGTCATGTTCCAATCCGTCTCCATGGTCCTGCGTCCCGCGCTTGAGCCGCGTGCTGGCAGGACGGTCATTTGCTCTATCCCACGCTCTTTGTACCGGGTAAAGTTACGAGTTGTAGGGTGGGTCGAGCGGAGCGAGACCCACCGATGGATTGGAGGGATTCGATCCGGATATGGTTCGCGTCGAGGAATCTCTGGTGGACGCATTGCGGCAGGCGTTGGCCGAGCCGGGTGAACAGCGTTTGTACCGGAGCGGCAAACTGAGCGGTTTGTTTCCCAACCGCAACGGCATTCACGCCGCCGCCGCCGAGCAAGCGCTGCGCGACGGTTTGCTGGAAATCGTCCGCACCGAGACCAAGGGCAAGACGGCTATCGACTGGGTGCGTCCCACGCCGCGCGGCGTCGAGTTTCTGCACGAGCGCGAGTCGCCGTTGTTCGCTCTGCAAGAACTGCGTTCGACATTGCAACTCAATCAACGGGCGGTGCCGCTGTGGCTGATGGAGATGCGCGCGGCGTTGCAAGCGACGGACGATCGCCTCGCCGCCGATGCCCGCAAATGGCTGGAACGTCTGGACGCGCTGACGCGGCGCGTGGACGAGACCTTGCGCCGCCTGGAACAATCGACTCCTCTCCTGCCGCCGGAGATTGCCGAGGCCCATCCGTGGGCGATTGACGCTTTGAATTATCTCGACCGCCGGCGTCTGGCCGTCGGCAACGACGATACCTCGACCTGCCCGCTGCCCGAGTTGTTCTCCGCCCTGCTTCGTCAACACGCCGCTCTGTCGCTGCGCGCCTTTCATGAGGGCTTGCGCCGTCTGCACGATCGTCGCCTGATCCAATTGCAACCCGCCACCAGCCTCGCCGACCTACCCCAGCCGGAGTATGCGTTGCTGGAAGGGGCCGCCGTCTTTTATTATGTGGCGCGGTGAGCGCGGCGACCCGCGCTCCCCTCCGGGTCGCGGCTAAACCTTCATCATTTACGGTTGGTCGTCCTTTTTCGACGCCTTTGGATCGATTTGATCCATTGCCTCGGCGGCGGCGTCTTGCACATCGGAGCTGCGATCCGATTCATACGCTTTGCGCAGCGCCTCGAAGGCCGGTTTCGCTGCCGGGCCGATCTCACCCAATGCCTTGACGGCGTTGCGGCGCACGGCGGCATTGGGGTCGTCGAGAAGTTTCGTCAACTCCGGCACGGCGCTCTTCGCCTCTTTTCCGATGCGCCCCAAGGCTGCCGCCGCTTCCCAGCGCACTTGCGGCTCACTTGCCGCGAGCAATTCCCTGAGTCGCGGCATGGCGGCTTTCGCTTCTGGACCGATGACCTCAAGAGCGCGGATAGCGCTCCAGCGCGTGTCCGCCTCTTTGGACGACAAGCGAGCAATGAGACTCGGCACTGCGTCCTTGCCGATGCGCCCCAAGGCCAGAGACGCCTGCCGCCTCACCCCCGAATCGGTGTCGCCCAGCAGTTCGTCCAATGCCGGAATCGCCCGTCGCGCTTGGGGGCCGAGGTGTCCCAACGCCTCCGCCGCCGCTCCGCGCACGCCGCTATCCTTGTCTCGCAACACCCCAGCGAGCGCGTCGATCGGAGCGTCGTCCTTGGGTGTGACGGCGATCAGCGCCCCCAGCGCTTGAAGCCGAAAACCGCGATCCGGGTTCTTCATCGCCTCCAACAGAGCGGGGCCAGCTTCCTTCGCCTCTTCGCCCATCTGGGTTAGAAAGTCGGCTGCCTCGGAGCGAACGTCGGGGTCTTTGTCTTTCAACGCCTCGCGCAAGGCCGACACAATTTGCTCCGATTTCGCGTCGATGCTCCACAGGGCGGCCAAGGCGGCGAAGCGCACGCTGCTCTCCTCGTCCTTCGCCGCCTTTTCCAGTGCGGGAATCGCCGACTTGGCCGCCACGCCCAGGTGTGCCAACGCCGTGGCCGCCCCGGAACGAACGGTTCGATTGCGGTCGTCCATTGCCGCCACGAGGACCGGTATCACGGTCTTGGCATTCTTGGTCAGCCGCCACAACGCTTGGGCCGCATGGCAGCGAACGCGCACGTCTTTATCTTGCAGTGCCTCGCGCAGCGCATCGGCTCCGTCTTTCGCCGCTTTCGATCCCAGCTGCCCCAGAGCAAACGCCGCCCCCATGCGAACGTATTTGTCGGCATTTTTTAGGCCCTCGCTCAGCGGCTTGACGGCGTCGGTTCCGATGGCGGCCAGCGCGGAGGCAGACGCGACGCGCACCGTCGGGTCGCCGTCCTTTAACGCACTTATCAGATCGGATATGGCTCCACTAGCCTTGGGGCCGAGCTGTGCGAGTGCCTCGGCGGCTTGGGCGCGCGTCTGAGAGTCCGCACTCTTGAGCGCTACGATCCATTCGCTGACCTTTCGACCTCGATACCTCGGTTCCTTGGTGTCGTCCGGCGCGGCTGGCTCCGCCGGAAGGGTGTACATCAGCGGCGGTGGGCCATAGCTCTGTGGCGAACTGTAGACCACCGGCGATGAGTAGAGATAGGGCGCGTAATAGAGTGGCGGATAGAAGGGGCGGTAAGGCAAGGGACCGGGACAGAAGCCGAAGCAGCCGTAGTAGCGCGGAATAAAAGGACGAGGGAAATAGCCGAACCCTCCCCAGCGCGGCGGCATCGGCGGATGAAAGAACGGCCCCCAGTGTGCCCGCGCCGGCACGGCCGCGAAGAACAACGTCACAAGACCGACCAACGCGACGATGGATTTGGACGGACGCAACATGGCTTGCCTCGTCGAATGGAATGGGAGAGCCGTCGCCGGAAGCGCCCCATGCTCCTCCGCGCTGGCCCCACACTTATTCTATTCGAGGACCGCGCGTCGATCGCATCGCTTTGCCAACCGCGTACACTTCGTACTCGTCATCGACGCGGTAATACTGCGCCACAAAGCCCGCCTTGTGGATCGACTCCTCGACCGCCGAACGCTCGAACGGCTGCCAAGCCGTGTGAATCACGACCGCGCCGACGCGGTAGGGCGGTTCGATGGCCAGATAATCGGACATTTTCTCCAGACGCGGATTCAGCCAAAAAGGAATGCTCAACGCCCGCCGCCGACTGGAGAAGGGCAACTCGGAGGACCAATCGCAGCCGAGAATCACGAGGACATCGTCCGGTGCTGTCGTCCGTTGGATGGCTTGCACGACGGCGTTCAACTCGTCGCAGTTCTTCGCCTGAATAGGATAATAATACTCTCGATGTCTCCATATCGCCAACGCTAGGAATCCGGCCAAACCCAGCGAACCGACCAGGCGATAGTGTCCGCCGCGCTCGAAGAGGGCGACAACTCCCACGGCTGCCACCGCAAGCAACAGGACGTTGTTGGGATACGAATAGTATTCGTGGAAAGCGTAGAGGTTCGTGAAAACGAGTGGAGCCAGGGGATAGACGGCCAAGCAAGCCAACGCGATGCGTCCGTGTCGGCGCGCGATGCAGACGGCGAGTACGGCGAGGGCGAGAACGATGCCGTGCCCCAGCGCATAGTGCGCCGGCGCAAGGATCGCGCCCCAGGTATCCAGAGTGAGACGTTGCTCAAGACTTCCGTAGTTCCAGTGGCGCATCACGTCGGCATGGGACGCAAGATGCCGACCAATCGGGTTGAGCGCCTTTTGCTCGTCGGCAAAGCGCGTCCAGAACCAGCCGGCTGTGAACGGGATACCCAAGAGCAGCATCGCCAACAACGCCGAACGCCCCAATTCCGCCGAACGCCGGTGGTCTCGAAGTCGGCTCCATCCAACGTGGCACAGATAGAGAAGAATCATCGACGCGAAGACGAACCAGGTGGTAATCTTCACCCAGGAAGCGACGACGCCGAGAAGAACGGCCACGAGCGTGGGTCTGGGGCCAGGTTGCCGAACGGATGGCAGCGCTGCCGCCAGGTAGCTCATGCTGAAGAACAGAGCCGTCGATTCGATGAGGAACGTCCGCGACCAAAAGATGTAAAAGGGGCTGACCGCGAACATCCCCAAAGCGACGAGCCGATGTCCGGGCGCGAACCCAAGCCAGGCGAGAAGCCGATAGGCCGGCAACAGCGTCAGGAGAAAAAACATTAAGCCGACGGCGCGGCCGGTTTCCACAATCGGCGTATCGCAGTAGGTGACAACGGCGGCGACGATCCACTGATAGATCGGGAACTCGAACGGGATCGACCACGGAGGCCCGACAACGGGAGTCTCGTAATCGATGCGCGGCGGCTGACCCACCATGAAATACGCCGTTAGTGCCGTCTGAGCTTGGCGAAAGCCGAGAAAATCGAGAACAGTATGATGCCAGCCGATGGAAGCGACGGCGACTGCGTAAAGCAAACAGACCGCGAAGAGAATGGCGGGCCATTTCGAGACGCGAGAGGGAGCGATCATGCCGGGACTCGCGGGCAGAGGTTGACGCTGCTGCGCCGATGGGTGATAGATATAATGTTTTAGCTGATCCACGATGGGAAGGGAAGCGCGGCCCCGAAGGGAATCAAACTAGGGAGAAACGTATGTCGGCCTCCGTCAGAAGTTCGTCGAATCACGGCAGCGGTTTGACACCCACCAACGAGCTGCGCCAGGTGACCGTGCCCGAATTTGTGGCGGCCAAGGCGCGCGGGCATCGTTTGACCATGCTCACCGCTTACGATTACACGATGGCTCGTCTGCTGGACGATGCCGGCGTCGATAGTCTGTTGGTCGGCGATTCGCTGGGCATGGTAGTGCAGGGCCAACCCGATTCGTTGGCCGTCACCCTCGATGAGATGGTGTATCACACGCGCCTGGTGTCGCGCGGCGTGCGCCGCAGTCTGCTGGTGGCCGACCTGCCGTTTATGAGCTATCAGATCAGCCCGCAACAAGCGTTGGAGAGCGCCGGGCGGCTCATCAAGGAAGGCGGCGCGCACGCGGTCAAGCTGGAGGGAGGCGTCCGCAGCGCCGACGCCATCGCCGCCATCACCGCCGCCGACATCCCGCTCATGGGCCACATCGGCCTGACGCCGCAATCGGTTCGCCGCCTTGGCGGGTTCAAGGTGCAGCGCGACGCCGAGCGTTTGCTGCAAGACGCCCTGGCCGTCGAAGCCGCCGGCGCGTTTGCCGTCGTCGTCGAATGCGTGCCGACCGAGTTGGCCGCCCGCATCACGGCCGCGTTGAAAATCCCGACCATCGGCATCGGCGCGGGCCCCGATTGCGACGGACAAATCCTGGTCACGCCGGACGTACTCGGCCTGTTCGACGACATCCGCCCGCGCTTCGTCAAACACTACGCCGAGATGGGACAAGCCGTCCGCCGTGCCGTCGAAACCTACTGCCGCGAAGTCCGCGACGGCACTTTCCCCGGTTCCGAGCATAGTTTTCGTTGAGAGAAAAGACATCGGTGGTTTCAACGAACTCTAAAGGCGAATTGGGATGAACGAAGATCGGCGATCGCGGATTACCATGACGGAAAACGGCTTATTTCAACTTTTCTGATGCGAGGAACCAATGACTCCCCCCAATCGTCCCGACGCGGCCGCCGCTCGTTCGAGCGCCGGCGAGATTCACTCCGAGCATGCCATCCACCGCGACGGCATCATCAGCAAATATCAGATGCCGATCTTTACCTTCGTGATTCTGTCGATTCTCGGCGGCGTTTTTATCATTTTAGGAATACAAAGATCGGAGAAATATCTTTCCCTAATCGGCGTCGGCGTCGCGGCGGCCGGAGCCGTGTGTCTGGGTTACGTTCTCAAGAACATGAATCGGGGAGTACGCCGCGTGCTTCTCACGGCCGCCGGGATTCAATGGGAAGACGACCAATCGTCTTTCGAGAAGAATTGGGACGATGTGCGGGGGGTGTATACCAAAGACATTCTCACGCGCGGCGACCGTCTCACCGACATCCGCGTCGTCTTCGCGGACGTCTCATCGATGACGGTGGACAACAGACTGAAAAAGTACGATTCCCTCACCAGGTCGCTGCTCTCCCTGTCGGGGCGAGTGCTTTTGGCAAAGAAACGACAAGAACTCGCCGCCGGAAAGGCCGAGTTCGGACCCGTTATTCTCCATCCGGACGGCATCCAAGTGAAAGAGGCGAAGAAGAGTTGGAACGAGTTGGAGCAATGGACCGTCAACAATGCGTATCTGTATTTCATCAACACCAACCCGAACGATCGCTACGGGTGGGAGGTTTCGCTGTTTGACGTTCCCAACTATCAGGTATTGTTCCAACTGCTTCAGGAGAACTGGCAAGATCTCACTCCAGCCGCGCAGAGCATCCCGTTCGGAGGCGGCAAGAGGAAATCGGCAGGCTGATATTTCAGGCTTCGTTCCGCCGATTTGCTGAGGATGCGGCCCAGAAAGAATATGTGGGTCGCGGCCCTTCGGAGTTAGTTCCTCGGCAAACGATTCGACGACATCGAGAGAAGACTGCATGGCGCGAGATCGATTGACTCAACTGCAAGCGGAGATGGTCGCCTGCCGTGCTTGTCCGCGTTTGGTGCAATGGCGCGAACAGGTGGCGCGTGAGAAACGCGCCGCTTTTCGAGACGAAACGTATTGGGGCCGACCCGTGCCGAGCTTCGGCGATCCTCGAGCGCGATTGCTCGTCTGCGGTCTGGCTCCGGCGGCGCACGGCGGCAATCGCACCGGCCGGGTCGTGGCAGTGGTCCCCAAACTGGTCGCACAGGGCAATCTGCCATGAGCCGGCGTGAGTCATCAGCCCGCGTTCACTCATGGGGTCATAGTGAAATCGGGCGACGGCCCGCCGCATGGCCTCACCCGGATCAATGTGACCGACCCGGACCAGCACCCAGGCGTACAACCGTTGCTCGGCCGCCAAGTAGGGAACGTACTCCTCGTCCGGCCACCAGTTGTCCGAAGGGCCTTCCCCCTTGAGCCAAATCTCCGCTGCCGAACGATTGCGTTCACTTGCGGGCCGGCTGCGAGGAACGTGAAGTCTCGAGCAAACCGTGATGCCGGCCCGTCAAGCGCAACGCCCTTGTTCGGCCTCCTGACTACACTCGAGCAAGCAAATCCTGGTACCCGTTCAATTCATTCTTCCAATCGCCGTACACTGCCGTCAATCCGCACGCCACGCATCGGCAGCCAATGTAGAGCCACCGTACGTCCTCGCTACCCTCGTACAGGGCCACGCCGACAGTAATCTCGAACGCTTCCTCGCCGCAGGGGCATGCGGTGTCTTCCTCCTCGGCCTCGTCCATGAAATCCTCGCTATCGCCAATCGGGTGAGCCTCGGCGTCGCACGTCATGCACACTCGGCTGGCGACGCCGGCGTTGTTATCCACCAGCAAGCCGAACACCTTTGCGCCGCATTGGCACACCGCGTCTGCGAAGTGCTCGGCGAGGTAGCCGTTCTTCTCGCTGTACCGAAGAATCTCCGCACGGATATCGGCTTGGCTGTCGCCGTAACACCACTTGCCTCGCTTCCGTATCGCCATTTAATCACCTTCTGCCGGTCGGGTAAGGAGGTGATGTCGCCAGCACCCCCTCCCCTCAGAACCGACCGTGACAGTTGCTTGTCAGAGCCCGAAGCGTAAGCGAGGCCAGTCGCAAACCCTCGCTTACGCTTCGGGCTCCGACCGAGTCACGGCCGCTGACCTTTAACCGCACTTCACCTGGGTTAACCATACCCCAAATTGCTCGGCCCCCGACCGCCCTGTGCTGCTGGCAGTCGTCGCTTCGGCTCGCGCGCTCGCAACCGGAGAGTGTTTCTCCGAGGTTACCGTTGTCCCCCAGGCTTCGCACGCGGTCGTTACCAACCGCGCACGCTGAGGAAGCAGACTGCTGACGGAACAGCAGGGAACGTCAAGGTGCATCCGTGTCACCAAGCGTTGCAGATCATTCAGATGCGACGAATCGCACGAGCGTTTGGTTCGGCGCGTCCGCCTTACTCGTCCGGTGGAAGTTCCGCGAACGACTCGGTGTGGTAGCCCGAGTATATCCGCCCGGTCTTGTGATCGGCCACCACGCAATGCCCCGGCATGTTTGGGATGTCGCCGAAAAAGACATACACGCCGTCCGGGGTGAACGGGTAGCGGTTGTGGAACTCAGGCGGTAGTACGTCGAACCGGAACCGAACGAGACTGTACTGTCGAGGTGTTACCGGCTCGCCCATGCGTTCACTCCTCTGACGCCGAACAACCGATTATGCGAGGCCTTTGGTGAGGCCGAGCATTTCTGCGAACTCATTGAAGTCTTCTGCGCCTTGCACCCGCTCATTGCCCTGACCACGCGGCCCCCACTTGAGACGCAGCACCGGCGTGTTCGAAGCGTCGCGCCCGAAATCCAGTATGATCGGCGAATCGGAGCCCAACCCAAAGTCACCGAAAATGAGTACTCGCTGCGGGTCGATCTGCTGTAACGCGCCGAACCGCTCCCAAAAATCGCCCGCGGCACCAGCGGCACATACCTGAGCAATGGTCGGGAATGGAGGCGGCTGAAGGCAGATCAGCGACTCGCCTGTCGCGAACTTCCGCACAAGTGCCGCCGATATTGTCGGCTTGGGAAAGAAAAGAGGACGCAGCTCGTTTTTCCTTGACTGGGGATGGCTGCCCCGCTCCTATTGCCCCATGGCCCGAGTTCCTCGACAAGCTCCTGGCGGCTTCGTTTACCATGTCCTAAACCGCGCCGTGGCGCGCTTGCCCTTGTTTGAGAAACCCGCCGATTATGCGGCGTTCTTGCGCGTCCTGACCGAGGCGCTTGCCCAATACCCGATGCCGCATCCTCGCCTTCGTGTTGATGCCCAACCACTGGCATTTGCGGGTGGTCCAGTCTATGGCGGCGGATCAACGGCGAGCAGGAGCCCGGCCCGTTCCTTCGCTCTTGGCCGGCACCTCTACCGGAAAATTGGGGCGAGTACGTCAACGTCCCGCAAACCGAGGCGGAACTGGAAGCCCTTCGCCTGTCGGTACGCCGGGGTTGCCCGCTTGGCTCTAGCGAGTGGCAGCAGCAGATGGCGCTCCGTCAGGGGCTGAGCCACACCCTCCGACCGCGGGGCCGACCCAAGAAAGCCTTGCCTCCGGCGCAACCCTCTCCGTTCTAAAAAAACGAGCTGCGTCCTCTTTTCTTCTCCGCAATTATCTGTGTCGGATTTTCGCCGAGTTCAGCCGCCGGGCCGGCTCCGCGCAATTCACAACTCCGCACGCCGACATGGCCGGCCGGGTCTGCTGAAGCGAATTGATTCGGCCTGTATACCACGACGCCTTACTCGAAAGAACACGATCGGGCGAAATTACAACTAGGACCCACTCCACTTACCACCCTTGTAAATGATTCCGCCAACACACATAACCATACAGCCCGCGTAGGAGAAACTCGGGAACCGACCAGTCACGTTGCCGAGGAACAGACCGATCCCAATGATGAATAAGAACGCGCCGATAATGTGCCGAATCTGAGAGCGTGTTTGCAAATGGCTCATTCTTATAGTTCACACGGGTCGTAACCGCCGGAGCATTAGATGAATCATCGCCACATATACCATCGTTTCGCTCACACGCGGGTTCCGCTCATAGTCCTTGCTCAGCCGGCGATACCCCACGAACCAACCAAACGTCCGCTCCACTATCCAACGCTTGGGCAACAGCGTGAAGCCTACTGCCCCCTTCGCCCGGCTCACAATCTCCAGCACCCAGCCATAGATCATCCAGACACACCGGGGCGTTTGCTTGCAGGCATAGCGGCTATCCGCCCAAATCTTCTTCAGGCGAGGGAAGCGTTCTTTGGCTCGGTCCAACACGGCCTCGCAACCATCCTCGTCCTGGACATCGGCCGCATGGACCACGCAAGCGATCAGCATTCCCAAGACATCGACCAGGATGTGCCGCTTGCGACCGCTGACTTTCTTACCGCCATCGTAGCCCCGCTCGCTGCCGCCCTCGGAAGTCTTGACCGTCTGGCTGTCGAGGATCGCTGCGGTCGGCGTAGGTTTCTTGACGGCTTGGCAGCGGACGGCGGCGTGCAGCGTGTGGTGGATACGCAGCCACAGGCCGTCCTGACGCCAGCGGCAGAAGTAGGAGGCCACCGTACCCCAGGGCGGGAAGTCGTGGGGTAGTTGCCGCCACTGGCAGCCGGTGCGTTCCAGGTAGAAGATGGCGTCGAGAACACGGCGGTAATCCAGGCTGCGGCGTCGGCCGCGTTTGTGAGGTTTCGGTAACAAGGGCTGAATCAGAGCCCACTGGGCATCCGTGAGATCGCTGGGATAGGTTTGCGTCTTGCTCATATCCGTATAATACGGCGGAGGTCAATTTGCAAACACGCTCTTAGACGCCAATTGAGAAATCGAGACATAAAAAGAACCTCCAGCTAATTCGCCTTAGGGTTAGCTCGCCAGACTGCATCGATTGTTCCTCCTTTATTTTTTTGGTCTGGTATTTTTGTCAGCTGTGCTTCGCTTCCCGCCCCCCCCGCTTGCCAATTCACAGCCGGAAGAGCATTGCCGGGTGCTGGAAACTGAAAAACATTCATGGGTGTGTTGAACGAGTTTGACGTAAACTGATAATAACCACTACCGTTAAATTTCCAGGCTAATTTCTTTGGAGTCCGAGGAGGTCCGCAGTTGATACTAACCACGCACGACACATGCGTATTTTGTCCCTTTTGGTTGTATACGAGTGTATCGTTGGCGGCGACATCCGTTTTTGGATAAGTTCCGGCGTCAGCGAGAAAAGCGGCGGTTTGTTAGCCTGGTGTTCCAGGAACAGCGTTACCGTCGTCGATCCAATAGTCATAAGTTCCTCGAGCAATATATGAATTTAAGGCATAAGAAAAGCAATTCCGCTGCGTGACAGCATCTTGGAACCTGTTCATATCTCCAATTATTCCTGCTTGAAAAACCACATCCCAGAAGGCGTTGGCCTGGCCTGTAAAATTTATATTCTGAGTGTTGAAAGCAGCCAGATAATCATCTTGGAAGTGCCAGTGACTGTGTCCGATCCCTTTGCTGTCCACATCGTGATTTATTCCGTTCTTTGGGATCGCTAAAAACATCTGTGTTTGAAACACTTGGTATTTATTATTGGCATCTAGAAGAGGAAAAGATTGGGGAAGCCCGTTTGCAAGCCAAAAAGCAGCATTCTGTCCGGGGAAAGGATCTTGATCGGGGCCAATCCCAGCACCGTACACCAATCCACTGAAATTGAAATAAAAGAACAAAACAAGTATTGATCCCAGACCATTACCACGACGTATAAGCTGCTCAAGGGTTGACCCCGCCCATCGGCTTTTTGCTTGGCGATCAGCCACTGTACTTGGGGAATAGCTTACATACCGGGATAATAGGATCAATTTTCGCAGACGCATCGTCATTCTCCTGAGTTTTACCGGCAAACCACGATGTATCCATCCTACTGGATACCAAAAATTGCTGCTGATTTTACTCTTTTCCTTCTCGACCACCTAATTGTCGCTCTGACTAATTGTGGGGTTAATCATTTGGACATGTCGTATCGGGCGGGACGATCGTCAAGACCGCCGCGCTTGGATTGCCCAGAGTCGTAGCACCTGTTGGATTGCTGAGTGTGAGGTTCACGGTGAGATTCTGAGAGAACCCCGCATTGTTTATGGTCACGGGAAAACTCGCGCTTGTTTGGTCGGCATTGAATGTCAAAGTGCCCGACGTTGATAGGTAATCCGTTGGCGCTGTTCCCGTTCCATCGCTTGTGTTGTAAGCGACCGTCACTATCTGTGAAGTGGCTTCCGACAGAGTTACCGTGATGGTTGCGTTTGCATCATCCTCCCCAACATAAAACTGGCTGTACTCAAATTGGACGGTTGGAATCGCATTGGGTGGAACTATAGTCAACTCCGACACGCAGGGAATACCCAGGGAAGAACCGCCTGTAGGATTGCTGAGCGAGAGTTCTAAAGTGAGGTCTTGCGAGAATCCAGAGTTATTTACTATCACCTGGAAGGAAGCACTCGTCTGTCCAGGAGAGAAAGTTAAGGTTCCCGAAGTTGCTTGATAATCCGTTGGGGATGTGGCCGTGTTGTCGCTGGTGCTGTAATCAACCGTCACCGTCTGCGAAGCGGCTGTTGAAAGCGACACCGTGATGGTCGCACTGCCACCATCCTCTGATATGTAATACTCACTGGATACGAACTGAACCGACAAATAAGTGTTATATCCGTAACTGTAAGTGGGCGGGATTTGCCCCAACGCGCTGTCGGAAGTGAGATACAGCACCGTCAGGATTAGACTGAGGCAGGATAACCCCAACGGCAATGGCCAACTGCCTCGAAGCTTCGTCGACATGCCTTGACCCCTTTCTTCGTAAACGGCCTCGCGGTTCTTCTCACGTCGAGAATAACGTCCGGAAGCCATTCCGCATCGCCCAACGCCGTAGCCGATCCTTGCAGCGCTTGACTTCTCTCCGCTGTTGTTCCAAGGGATAATCATCAATCCCCAAAATGCGCGCAAACACGGCGGTACTTCTCACGCCTTGGATTCGTAGGAGCAAAATTTTCCTGTCCTTGGGATTTTTCACAAGTGCGAGTAAGAGCGTGTTTGCGAATTGGCTTCCGCCGTATTATACGGATATGAGCAAGACGCAAACCTATCCCAGCGATCTCACGGATGCCCAGTGGGCTCTGATTCAGCCCTTGTTACCGAAACCTCACAAACGCGGCCGACGCCGCAGCCTGG
>JAJXWW010000152.1 GCA_021781415.1 Planctomycetota bacterium | reverse complement strand
GATCTTATTCGCCCGGCGAAAGTCGCCTTGGCTCGAAGGTCAGATGGCGCGGCTTGTCGCGTGCCACACCGGAGAAAAACGTCGGATTATTGACCGTGTTGTGACAGTTGGAACACTGCAACAGGCGCTCGGCATGGGTATCGAACGATCGAGACAGCGTTTCCTTGCCCTTCAGGTTCAACCCCGAATCCTTGAGGCGTTGGGCGGAAAAAATCTGCCCCTTGGTTTGGAGTCCGAGATCCCACAAGCCTTGGGGAAATACCAAGGGCTTCTCGGATGTATGCGCGAGGCCGTGGCAGGCGGCGCAGTTGGCAACCGACGAAACGCGCGGTCTCAGTGCGTCGTCAAGGAAAGCGCCCTTGTCGTCGAACGCCTTGGCGTCCCATTGCCATCCCGCCGAGGTTTTCTTGATGATGCCGGTCGAGACCAATGTAGCCGTCGCCGCCCACTTGTAATGTCCTTCGCGCAACTCGCGCTTCCAGGCCGATCGGTCGGGCTCGGACAAATGGCACACAAAACAGTTGAGTTCGACGCCGACCGAGCGCGCTGGGCCGCCGCCGACGTGTCGGCCCGCCGACCAGGCGATCCATTGTTTCACGTCGAGATCCGGTCCATGCGGGCCGTAGTTGAGGCTGTCCCAGCGGCCGAATAAGCCGGGGCCGATGTCCCATTCCCTTCCACTCGCTGCCTGACCCGTTCGCACCGGCTGCCCCGCGCCCACGTCCGCATGATAGCAATGCGAGGCGATGTATTCGGTATCGTGGCAGGCCCCGCAAGTGCGCGCGGTCGAGAGAGCCTGGCCGCCGCGGCTTACCGGCTCACCCTTGGCGTCCAGAATCGGAAACGTGGGATGCAACGGTTTCGGCAAATCGGCGGCGACGGGCGCAATCCCCATTCCCACCATCGCGAACAGTACGGCGAGTAGGAACCGAGGGGTCATGGCTCGTCCTCCCGTCGCGTGGAAAAGAGCGGCGTGCGGCTGCCGCGCACGGCGGGGTCACCGTCGTAGCCCAGTGCTTGCCAATTCATCCGTCCTCGCTCGCCGTGGCAATCGACGCATTGCAGCGCTTTGTCTTTCGTAGCCACCATGTGCGACAGAGGCCAATACATCTCCGACGGGGCGAATCCGTACTGGCCGCTATAACTCGATCCCGCTCGCCTCCGCGCCCAGCCGCAACGCCTTGTCCCAGTTGAACTCCTCCCAGAAGCCGCCCTCGCCCACGGTTTTCGGCACCAAGAAAGTGCGATGGACCACATCGTAAGGCTGCTTGCCGCGATGCACCTTGAACGGCCAGATGCGGGCCGTGGGATCGGCCGCGCTGCCGCGCGGGTAGTTGATGCGCGTCGGCTTTTTCGGATCGATTTTATCGCCGAGCAAGTAGCGATCCGCCGTGCCGTTGTACCAGTAGTATTCCGGGGCCACATTGCGGGCGAACGTGAAGCTGCCGCGCTTCTTGGAATAGAAATGCGGATCGGCACCCGGAGGCGGATCGTGCCCTGCCGTGGACCAATCCCAGGCCATCTTCGTCGCCGCTTCCACGGCCATACGCGGGATATGGCAACTCTGGCAAGCCACGGTGCGCACATGATTGTTCAAGCGATCGTCCTGGTGCGGCGCGGCGGCGTGGCAATCGGTGCAGGCGACGCGGTTGCGGTCGTCCACGCTGACCGACATCGACCGCCCGGGGATGTTGTGGTGGCTGGTGCGATGGCATTCCTGACAATCGAAGTTGAGTTTGCCCATATGCGCGTCGATGCGTTCGGTCGGATGATACATGGTTCCATCGAGATCGCCGTGCTTGACCGCATCGCCGCCGCCTCCCGCAAAGTGACAGAATCCGCAGTTTCGCCGCGTCGGCAGTCCCACGCTCTTGGCCGTGGCGGTAAGGTCAACCCCCTTGGCAACGGTGCCGCCATGCTCGCCGTCCTTGTGATACATGCCCGTGGATTCGTGGCAAACGAGGCAATCGACGTTCTCTCGCTTGGTGAAATCGAAGCGGCGATCCATCCAGCCGTAGCCGGCGTGGCACGAGGCGCACTCGGAGAGATTCGGCTGCACGCCGATGCAGAAATTGTTGATGAGGTTCGCCTTGCCGATCCGCTCGGAAAGCGCGTGTCCCGGAACGTGAACCTCTTGACCCAGCCAACTCCAATGCGAGGTGGCCATGATCTCTTCCGCGGATTTCGGATGGCATTGCAGACAGGCGCGGGTGACGGAGGGGCCGTCGGCGAACGGTCCCTGAAGCAGACCGGCGTGGTTGGTGTGCGGCTGACGAACGCGGGGATGAGCGCGGGGATTTTCCGGCGCGCTCGCTGTCTCGCGCAGTCCGCGCGCTGCCATGATCCCAACCGCCGTTACCAGAAGCAGCCCCAGCAGTCCGCCGCCGATGAGGAGTCGTCGTCGCATACCTTCACTCCTCTTCTCCGATGTCACTTCCTGTTTCAATTTCTTGGAACCGATTCCTCGGCCCCTCGCTGATACAAAGGAATGCAGCTTGCGTGCCGGAGGCGAATACCGCCTTATCGCGTTCGATTGGATGCGTTCATTTCCTGCGAGAAAACCGACCACCCGTCGATCGCGGCCGGCGTTCACGCTGGGAAGTCGCCGCACACTTGCTTAGCGGAAACGCACAGTTTCGCAGGGTGAGTCGAAGTTTGGTAGGGCGGGTCGAAGCGAAGCGAGACCCACCTCATCATTCAGTCGGCCAGCGGCGGTATCTCTTCAGCGCCGGAGATGGTGGCCAACGCCTCCAACACTTCCGGACTTATCTCAGCCGTGAGAGCGCGTACCGACCCATCGGCGAAGACGGCCTGCGTGAAGACAACCGAAGCGCTCGGCGACCACCAATATGCCCCGCGACGATGGCCGCTGCCGAAAGCACGACCCGAACCCACATAGGGTGCGTCCCCGAAATTGAGACTGCGGACAGTGGAGAAACCGCCCGCCGTCCACGGACCATTCTTCCAGTTCGTGTCCATCATTGCGAGTGTGTTGGCCGTGCCGTCCTTGATGTCCTCGATCTTGATCTGCCGCTCGCAGCCGAAAAAGCCCACGCCCGGATAGCCGAGTCTCAATTCCGCCGCGTTCGACCCCACGCCGGAAATGCCCACATAGTTGGTCAAACTCGCCTGGTCGGCCGGCGAGATGGTCGCGTCGGCGGGACAGCGGAAAATTTTTATCTCGCCGAGCGGTTTAGTTCCAATCGGACGATGATTCTCGTCCGATATTGAAACTTTGGGAACAAGGTTCTCCTCATCGTGCCAACCTTTCTCCTTATCCATAAGCAATCGAAGTTGATCCATGTACAGTATCAATTCCACGAGATAGCTGAGCCGCTCGCAACAGGGGAGATTCTCGTTCGGGATCGACGCGGAGGGAAACCTCTCGTAGGTGTCGTAATAATTCTGCAATCCCAATCCCAGCTGCTTGAGATTGTTCGCGCACTGGGCGCGTGACGCGGCTTGTTGCATCTTCGGGATGGCACAAATCGCCACCCCGCCGGCGATGCCCAGAGCCACTAGTCCTACCAGCACATTGATGAGCCGTCGCATGGTTTTCCCTCCGCAACATGAATTAGAAAGCGATCATTCGCCCAACGATTTCAGCATCACATCGGCCACGAAACGGTTACCGGCTTCGTTCAGATGCACGCGATCGTTGGTCAGGATGCCGCGCTCCTCATTCTTGGAGTTGTTCTTCTTGAGATGCTCCAAGAACGCCTTCCGCAGATCGCACAGTTGCACTTTTTCCTCGCGCGCCACCCGGCGGCTGATGGCCGAATACTCGTCGAGCTTGGAGTCCAGCGTATTCGATCCGTCGGTCTTCTCGCCGATGACACTGGGCGTACACAAGATGACCCGCGCCTTGGCGTTCTTGATCTTGCCGATGATCTCTTTCAGCCCCGCCTCGAATTTCTCCTTGGACGTACCGCGCGCGGGATCTTTCTCTCCGTGCCAAACATCGTTGATGCCGATATAGATTACCACCACGGTCGGCTTTTTCGCAAGCACGTCCTTGTCCAGACGCCGCTGCAAATCGGGCACTTTGTTGCCGCTGATGCCCGCACCGATGATTTCGAGATCGAGATCCTTATGTTTCTCGGTCAGTGCTTTCTTGATGAGCGTGACGTATCCCTTGGGTCGAGTGCCGCCGGCGGTGATGGAGTCGCCGAGGAAAACAATGCGGTCGCCCTTCTTCAAGGACGGAGTTTCCTTCTCCGCGCCCAAGGCGAAGGAGGCGATCGAGGGCGCGACGAGCGCAACGAGTACGACGTGGAGACGGCGGAAGGACACGGGCTCTCTCCTTACATGAGGAAAAACGGGGTGGGACGTTTCGTCATTTTACGAACCTCCCCTCCATCGGGCGAGGCGTGTTGGCGCTCGGGTAACTTGAGTAACTCGCCCCGATGGATTATGATGACCGTATGATTTCATCGAAGTCTCCATCGTCGCATCTGTCGCCGGAGTTGGCCGCCAAGCGCGATCGGCTGCTGGAAGTGCTGCGCGGACTGGGTTCGACCGCCGTGGCGTTCAGTGGCGGCATCGACAGCACCGTGGTCGCCGCGGCGGCGCAGCTGGCGCTGGGCGAGCGCGCTGTCGCCGTCACCGCCGATAGTCCGAGCGTGCCGCGCGCCGAGATCGAGGATGCACGCCGTTTGGCGGAGCGCATCGGAATCCGGCATCGCGTCGTGCCCACATCGGAGTTTGACGATCCCAATTATGTTCGCAACGACGGTAGCCGCTGCTATTTTTGCAAGAGCGAACTGTATGCGCGCATTGAAACGCTTTTGCCACAGCTGGACGCCGATGTGATGTGCAGCGGAGCCAACCTCGACGACGAAGGCGATTATCGTCCCGGCCTGAAGGCGGCGGCGGAGCATCGGGTGCGCCATCCCTTGCAGGAAGCCGGTTTCACCAAGGCCGACGTGCGCGCACTCGCCCTCGCTTGGGATCTGCCGACTTGGGACAAACCGGCCTCGCCCTGCCTGTCGAGCCGCTTGGCCCCTGGGGTCGAGGTGACGCCGGAGCGGACGGCGCGCGTGGAAGCGGCCGAAGTTTATTTGCACGATCTGGGTTATCGGGAATGCCGCGTTCGCCTCCACGAAGGCGAATTGGCCCGCATCGAAGTACCCCTGCCCGAATTGCCGCGTCTGCTCGAACCCGCCGTGCATCGGGAATTGGTGCGGCGCTTGAAAGAGTTGGGTTTCCGCTACGTCGCGCTCGATCTGGAAGGATTTCGTTCGGGCAATCTCAATCAATTGGTTGGACTCGAATACCAACGTCTCTTTGCCAGGCAAACGTCATGACTACCCTCACGCCTTTATCCTCCCGTACCGCGCTCGATGCCTTTTTCCTCGAAGCGCGTTGTAAACTCCTCGACCTCGCCGCTCTCCTGGATCGCATTGACCGCGGCGGCAGCAACGAGGTGAAGAACGATCCGCGTCTGGCGCGCCTACGCCAAGCCCTGGAGTTGCTCCACGAAGAAAGCGAGGGCCGCGCCGAACGCCTCCAACGGCTATTCTCGTTGGAGTACGATCCGCACTGGGAACGCCCACAGCCGCGAAATCTATCGAACGTATGAGAGCGCGTTCCGAGTGAAGCGTTCGAGAACTCGGATCCCATTCGTTACCCGCGCGATGGAGAATTCCGTGGATCGAAAGAGATTGCAGAATCTTGCCAAGACAAGGATAAAGGATGCAAAAGCTCTCTTGGGAAGAAGAAGGTGGTCGGCCGCATATTATTTCTGCGGCTATGCCATCGAGTGCGCCCTCAAGTCGTGCCTGCTCCGTCACCTGGGAGAATCGGGTGCGGTTTTTGGCGATGAAAAGTACCTGCGGCGGTTGACCGAATGCTGGACGCACGACTTGGTCAAATTGGTGAACCTGGCAGGATTGGATGCGGAGTTCGGACGCGCTCGTTCGGACAATGCAGCGCTCCTTAACTTCTGGAATGTGGCGAAGGAGTGGGAAGAGACCTCCCGCTACGAAGAACATACCGAGGTGACGGCGAGGGCTTTGTACGAAGCCGTCACGCATAATCCGGACGGAGTGCTACGATGGATACAATCGCATTGGTAGAAAGTCGAATCGAGGAGGGCCAAAACCTACTCGACCGTCTCGAAGGAGATGGAATCCCCGTCCGCGCGGCTAGTTGGGTAAAGCGAAGTGACTTGGATCGATGGATCTTCTACATAGCCACTCCTATCTGGGACAAAAAAGGTCCGTTGGAAGCGTACCGTAACATCGCCCCCGCCCTGCAATCCTTGGGAAACGATTGGCTCACCAGTTCCGATGTCACATTGGTTGGCGAGAACCATCCACTCGTAAAGGATGCTCGAGATTTCCTTCGACGCTTTCCCCATCGGACGCCTATCCAATCTCCAATATCGCTATTAGGAGGAATCCCGGTAGAGGAGATATACGTCTACCCGTTGGGTAAAGTGAAGATCAAGATCTATGGGTCATACTTTCGAGACCATCCGAGCGGAGGTTTGACGTTGTCGTTTGAACCGCATTCCCCCGGCAAACTCGTCGAAGAGATAAACGGAGAACATAAGGAGTATAGCGAGGAAACGGGCATGGAATGGGTTGTGGCCGCGCCCGAAGGTTCGACTCAGGAACACGACGAGCATGGGCGAATGGTGCTTGCATGGAACCTAAACAACCGAAGAGTGCGATCGACCCCAAACGAGATCTGGGCCCTTGCCAACCTCCGCCGGCAGG
>JAJXWW010000099.1:13242-27735 GCA_021781415.1 Planctomycetota bacterium | reverse complement strand
TAGCTAATTCGACTCAAAGAACTCGCAACAGCGACGATTGGCATCGCCGCTGCCGGCAAGGATGAGTCGGACTAATAAAGACACGACCACATCCTCGCTTTGGCTCATCACACCAACTTGTCAAAGAGCAACGATGGTATCTCTCCGAAGAGAGACACAATCGACTCGTCCTTTAGCGGGACAGAGAGAAGTATAGTCTCGTTCGGATAACTGTCAAGGGTTCGATGAAAAAAATGGAAAAGAATTCCGCCGCACCCATCGGGCCAAGGATCGAGGCGATTGGCCTCGCGGTTGGATTCCCGCCAACCCCACTGGCGTTGGGTACGTTGGACGCGTACAAAAACGATTATGCGGCGGACGTTCCACCGCGTCAAGCGCAAATACGCCATCTACCCCACTCAACCCTATCGGGCCGTGAAGCCCGATCCACAAAGAATTCCATGACGAAACCGCGCGTCTTGATCTTGCGAGCACCGGGCGCGAATTGCGACATCGAAACGCAATTCGCCTTCGAGAGGGCGGGGGCCGACGCCGAGCGCGTTCACATCAATCGCTTGCGCGAACGGCCCAACGAGTTGATGCGCTACCAGATCTTGGTCATCCCCGGCGGATTCACCTACGGAGACGATGTGGCCGCCGGCAAGATCTTGGCCAATCAACTCGCCCACTTTCTCGGCGACGTTTTACGACGATTCCGCGACGCCGAACGTTTAATTCTCGGCATTTGCAACGGCTTTCAGGCGCTTCTGAAGGCGGGCTTGCTCGTGCCGCCCGACGAAGAAGGCCCGTTGGCCACTCTGGCGCATAACGATTCGGGCAAATTCGAGGACCGTTGGGTCACGCTGCGCGCCACGCCGGGTAAGTGTCCGTTCCTCAACGGATTGGAACGCCTTTACCTGCCGGTGGCTCACGGAGAAGGGCGATTTGTCTGCCGCGAGCAATGGCTGCTGAAAGGATTGCAACAGAGCGGGCAGGTCGTTCTCCGCTACGTCCATCCGCGCGATGAGGCCGTCGTTTATCCGTTTAATCCCAACGGATCGCAAGACGAAGTCGCCGGTTTGTGCGATGCCAGCGGGCGCGTCTTGGGGTTGATGCCGCATCCGGAACGCCACGTTCTGCCGACGCAGCATCCGCGTTGGACGCGCGAGGGATTGGCCGAGGAAGGAGACGGCCTGTCTCTGTTCCGCAACGCCGTGCGTTGCTTCCTCTAACCCGAGAACGGCATGAGCAACGCCGAGAAGTATTTGCAGCCGCGCGTCATCCGCCAAGTCGCGCGCCTCGATCTGCGCGCCAAGTTCATCGTCGAGGGCTTCCTTTCCGGTTTGCACGCCAGCCCGTTTCAGGGCTTCAGCGTCGAGTTCTCCGAACATCGCAAGTACGTCCCCGGCGACGATTTGAAGGATCTCGATTGGAACGTCTACGCTAAAACGGACAAGTATTATCTTAAAAAATTTCAGGCCGAGACGAACGTGACCGGCTATCTGGTGATGGACCTCAGTGCGTCGATGGCTTGGACCTATCGCCAAGAATTGACCAAGTTCGAGTATGCCGTTTGCCTGGCGGCGGCGCTGGGTTATCTGATGATTCACCAGCAAGATCCGGTCGGCCTCGTGACGTTCGATTCGCGCATTCAGACCAGCCTGCCGCCGCGCAGCAAACGCACGCAACTGGGGACGATCCTCTCGGTATTGGCCAATCTGAAACCGTCCGGCGAAACGGCGATCGGTTCCTCGCTGCATCAGTTGGCCGGCATGATTCGCGGCAAAAGCCTGGTGATGATCTTCAGCGATCTGTTGACCGATCCAGAGCCGGTTCTGGAGAGCCTGCACCACCTGCGCCATCGCGGCAACGAAGTCATTCTATTTCACATTCTCGATGAGGCCGAGGTACATTTTCCCTTCGAGGGACTGATCGAGTTTGAGGACATGGAATCGCCGGATCGACTGGTTCTCGACGCCAAGGGCATGCGCGGCGACTATCTGCAAGCGATCGAGGAGTTTCAAGATCGTTATCGAAGCGAATGCGCGAAGATTCAAATCGACTACGTTCCCATCGACACCAGCATCAGTTTCGACAAAGCACTTCTGGAGTACCTCGTCCAACGGCAGCGGCGCTTTTGAACTGTCCGTTCGCCGTCCAGCGGCACTCTCCTCGCCCCGCGATGGAACGAATGATCCATTCGGAAACCACAAGTCGATTCTTGTCCGCCGCGGACGAATTTAATAATTTAGCGAGATTAACGATAGTTTTTTGCGCGCCGTCCGATAGCGGGGTCCGTGCTGTTGCTCGATGACATCGTGGATTCCGGTTGGACGTTGACGCTTGCATCGGCGCTGCTCCGCCGTTCGTCCTGGCCGCCAGCCGCTAACGAGGTGTGCCTTGATGTCGCCGCCGACCGTCGTTCCTCCGGATACCCAGGCCGTCTTGTTGTTGTGCGGCGTCTTCGCCCGAGAGGACGGCTCGAATGTCAAGCCGTTGTCACTCAGCGAGTACAACGCCGTCGCCTCGTGGCTTGCTCGGAACGGCCGGCGTCCCGCCTCTCTCGTTCGCGCCGACGCGGAATCGCTTCCCGACGACGAACCGGGCTTTCCCGATGCGAAGCGCTTGCGCGGACTGTTGGGGCGCGGCTTTCAGTTGGCCGCCGCTCTGGAACGATGGCAGCGTTTGGGGTTGTGGGTCATCAGCCGAGGCGAAGACGGCTATCCCGAACGACTCCGACGGCATCTGCGTTCGTCCGCGCCGCCGCTCCTTTACGGCATCGGCGATCGCGGTCGCCTCAATGGGGGAGGCTTGGCGGTGGTCGGTTCGCGGAACATCGATGACGAGGCGTTGGCGTTCACGCGGCGAATCGGTGCGCGCTGTGCCGAACAGGGGGTGTCGATTGTTTCCGGCGGCGCGCGAGGCGTCGATCGCGCCGCCGTAGCCTCGGCTCTGGAGGCCGGTGGCCATGCCGTCGCCGTCTTGGCCGAACGGCTCGATCGCGCCGCCGCGGCGCGAGAGATGCGCGAGCCGCTGCGCGAAGGACGCCTGACGCTGCTGACTCCCTACGAACCGGAATCGGGATTCACCATCGGCAAGGCGATGGGTCGCAATAAAGTCATCTACACGCTCGCCGATTTCGCCCTGGTCGCGCGCTTCAAGACCAACGAAGGCGGCACTTGGTCCGGTGCGGTCGAGCAGCTGGCCCGCAATCGGAACCATGCACCGGGCATCCCAGTCTTCTTTCGCACCGCCCACAATCCGGAGGAAGGCTGCGCGGAATTGCAACGGCGCGGCGCGATTCCGTTTCCCGAAGACGATTTCGCCTCTCGTCCCGTCGTGGAGTTATTGACCGCGTCGGTCCCCGCTCCGCCCCCGCCCAAGCTGCAACCCCAACTTATTCCTCTCGACGACTCTCCGAAGACCGACGATGTGGAAACATGCTATCGTCTTTGTCTACCATTGCTGTTGCACCAATTACAAGAAGAGAGAACGACAAAGCAGATTGCCGACATGGCGAAACGATTGGAACTCTTGCCCAAGCAACTCGAACTTTGGCTCAAACGAGCGATCGGCGAGGGAAAAGTGAAGAAGAAGAGAAGGGCCAGTCGGGTGGTCTACGTCGCCGCCTCCGCCCCAAGCGAGCAATCGCTGTTTGACATCTCCCCTGCTAGCGAACCCAATGAAGAGGAAGCGACGCGCGATTGGTCGGTGAGATAGGTCCGCCGAGCGAAGCGAGGGGGGCAGTTCAGCTGTTGTCGAGGTTGCCGCCGGTTGCGGCTGTCGCGGGCGCGCCCAAGTGTTCGACGCGCTCTACCAACAACAAAGAGGCCGTGTCCCAACGGTCGAACGGCGCGTCCGGCGGGTCGGCATAGTAATAGTTGAATACGTCGCGGCCAACGCGCAGCATTTCGGGATGGCGCACGTCGAACACATGGCCGCCGTTCGTCGTCACGCGAAACGGACGAAAGGGCATGGCGCGTATATAGGCTAACAAAGTTTCCGGTCTCACGATCGCTCCTTTTTACGATGGGCCGCAGTTTTTGGCCCTTGAGGATGGCAATCGCGTGTCGCAGTTGCTAGACGGTTTCCTCGCGTGACGAAACGCGATGTTGTAGCCAGGTCATTCAGCGCCAGCAAAGCCTCAACCGGCGGAGTGCGTTCTGCATCCGAGATCGGGGAAAGTTCGATTCTCATGCCGATTACAATGGCAATTGTGTCTGTCATAGTGAACAGGTGGCCAAGGTGGGACTCGAACCCACACGCCCGTGAAGGCACTGGATTTTGAGTCCAGCGCGTCTGCCAGTTCCGCCACTTGGCCAGTGGACGATTTGCGTCACTCACAGTGTACGGCAGCCGTCAAGGCCGTCAAGGCTTGCCCGCGCCGATCATCGATTCCGGTGGCTGCTGTTGGGCGGGCATGGAGGGAGGCGAGCGCCCACTCTCGATTTCCAAGGCCACCACGCGCCAAGCCGGCGGACCATTTGCCGCGCCCAATCCTTCCACGACGAGTTGACCTTCGACCATGTATTGAGGGGTCGGGCTGTCTTCGGCCATATAGCGCACGATCGCATCGAAAGCCATTGTCACGCGACCCTCGCTCTCTTGGATTCTTGGCATGCTTGGCTGAATGGTCAACACGAACCGAGGTCGGCCCGCGCTCGGCTGAAATGTTTTCTCGACGCGCTCGAGGATTTTCGCTTTCAGCAAGGGCGTGGCCCAAAAGCGCGCGGGGTCGATGCGGATGATTTTCGCTTCGCTCAGCTTCTCGGCTGCGTTAAGATATTCGCGGCAGACGGCATCGCACAATCCCAACGAGGCCACGCCCGAAAACGGCGCGGTAGCCATCCAACGGGCCGACATCTGCCCTTGGCGCAGCCGTTCGCGCTCGGCGAGAGGCAGCGTGTCGAGATAGGCGTCGGCCAGTTGTTGCTCCGACACCTTCTCCGCCCACGATCGGGCGAACTCTCCCGCCGATCCGGCCACTTGAATCACCTCTTCGCCGCGCGGCGTCCAGGCCAGCGTTTCCTTGAGAACATTGGTTTCGCCCTTGGTGAGCTGAACCTGCCATTGACGCCCCTTGGTCTCGCCGGGCCTGGGATCGGGGCCGAACGCCACCACCTGCATCTCCAAGGAACCCAGTGGAGCGGTGATGCGATAGCGCATTCCCACGCGATACCCGCCCTTGTCGTAATTCCATTCGCTGACGCCCAACGGTTCGATCTTCGTCTGCGGACCACCGATTTGAATGAATCGAACGAATTGCGATTGGCGAAACTGCGTGAATCGTCCCGGATTCTGACCGGACGAATTGTTGTAGCGCGACTCGATCGTATTGCGAAGTTCGTTGGCATCCATGTCTTTGACGGATTCGCCCGACGACAAGGCGAAGGCGCGTTCGTAGTTGCCCTGTTTGATTTGCTCGAAGAAGCCATCGACCCATTCGACGGCGGAACCGCGCACGGCGAAGAACGTGGCGGCGTAGTAGGCCGCATAGGTCAGCCCAACGACGATGGTAAGCCGAAGTCCCCAGGTGGTAAATGCCGTGCCGCTGAGCGTGTTTTCGGAAGCGAGGATGCGCGCGCGTGCGGCCCAGCAGACGATCAGAGCGGCAAGCGGCAAGAGAAAGCTCCAGCCTGGCAGCAGGAATGGAGTGCGTCCAAACAGGTTGATGCCACCGCCCACGGCCACGACCAGCGTGAAGACGGCGGACAAGCCGAAGCCGCCCAGAGCCAGCAGCGACAGAGGCCGATACGCCGAGGTCGGCGCGGACAACTCTGCCGGCGCTTCGGACGCGCCGATCGAACGATCCGTAGTCTCAGCCATGAATGCTCTCCTCTTGCCAGGTCAATCGCCGCCGAGGTCGGCGGAAATGTCGCCGAGCATGGCGTTGCGCGCCGCGTCGCTGGGAGATGGACCGCGCGTTTGCAATTGCCCCGACATATCGAGATAGATTTTATCCTGTAAGATTTCCTGAATCACCGTCGCCATTTTATCGCCGCCGCGCACCTCGACCAACGGCTTGGCTCCGGTGTTGAGCGCGACCATCCGCTTTTGAATCAGCGTCGAGAGCTTGAAACGCCCGCCGACCTTGTTGACGATTCCTTCTTCCTTCAATTCATCCAACATGCGCGTTCCCTTTCTGAAAAGCCTCGACAATGGCGGCGCGAACCTCGGCCACCGCCGATTCCAATTCGTCGTTCATCACGACGCGGTCGAATTCTGCCACGCGCTCCAACTCGCGCCGAGCCGTGGCCAATCGACGGGCAATCTGCTCCTCGCTTTCCGTGCCGCGCTGGCGCAGACGTTGCTCGTAAGTCTCCCACGACGAGGCACGAAGAAAGATCGACAGACATTTGGGATAGCGGGCGCGTACTTGAGCCGCTCCCTGTACGTCGATGTCGAGAATCACCCCCACGCCCCGCGCGCGATATTCGTCCACCTCGCGGCACGGTGTGCCATACCACTGGCCATTCACTTCGGCCCATTCGAGGAATGCCCCGGCTCGCACCTGTTCTTGAAACTGCTCGCGCGTCCAAAACCAGTAGTGAATGCCATTGCGCTCGTAGGGCCGCGGAGGCCGGGTCGTCGCCGACACCGACAACCGCAAAGGCACGTCGCCCTTCTCCACCAATCGGGCGATGAGAGTGGACTTCCCACTGCCGCTCGGACCGGACACGATGATTAACGGCGCTGTTCCCATTAGTAAAAAAGTAGTCGGTAGCCAGTAGCCAGTAGCCGGTAGCCAGCGGTCAGAAAAGGCTGTAGGCAGCGAGGGTGGATCGATCGTAGTATTTCTCCGCCGATTTCTACAGACTACAGACTACTGGCTCTTGACTACTCCAAATTTTGCACCAACTCGCGGATTTTCTCCAAGGTTCCTTTGATTTCGACGACGTGGCGCGAGATTTCCACGTCGCTGGCTTTGGAGCCGATGGTATTCGTCTCGCGGAACATCTCTTGGGTAAGGAATTCCAGCTTGCGGCCGGCGCTCTCCGGTTCGTTGACGATCTCCTGAAACTGATCGAGGTGGCTGGCCAGGCGCACCACCTCTTCGGCGATGTCGCTGCGCTCGGCGAAAATGGCTACCTCTTTGATAAGATCACTACGATCAATCCGCACGTCTAGTTCGCCGATTAGATTGCGCACGCGGTCGTAGAGGCGGTCGCGGAACAAAATCGACACGCGCGGAACCTGCGCGCGGATGCGATCGAGTTCGGTGGCGATGTGGTCGCGCATCTGCATGAGTTCTTGTGCCATGGCGCGGCCTTCTTCTTGCCGCATCGTTTGCAGACGGCGCAGGGCCTCCTCCAGCACCCGCTCGACGCGCGGCCATTCTTCGTCCAGTTGAATGGAGGACGTAGCCGGCTCCGGTACCACGCCCGGCAGAGCCAGCACTTGGGGCATCAACGACGTGCCTGGATCGGCCAATCCCAACGCCCCGCCCAGTTCGCGCAGCTGGCGGATGTAGCTTTGCAGGGCCACGCCGTTAATCTGAAAGTCTTGCGGAGACAATCGGCGTTGACAGCGAAGGTGTACCTGGATGGTACCGCGCCGAACGATGCGGCGAATGACCTTCTCAAACTCCGCCTCCAACAGGTTGTACGGCTCGCCGGCGCGAAGCGATACTTTCAAATAGCGATTGTTGACCGAGCGTACTTCGATGGCCAGATGGAGATTGTCGTCCTGGTAGCTCGCTTCGCCGTAGCCGGTCATGCTGCATAGCACGCGCGTCTCCTTCGTCGGAGGGTTTCGGTTACTGCTCGCCGCCTTCATCCACCGGGACGGTAGGCGCGGGAGTGATTGTGCCACTCGGTCCCGGCCCGGCCGTGGTCGGCTGAACCATCTTGATGATAATCATGATGAGCAAGATCCACACGGCGGCGACGTAAATGGTGACGCGCGTGAAGGTATCGCCGGCGCGCGAGCCGAAGGCGCTGGAGCCGCCCGCCCCGCCGAACGCTCCGGCCAATCCGCCCCCCTTGCCCTTTTGGATTAGCACCAGCAAGATCAGGAACAGACCTACTAGCAACAGCACGACGTTCAGCACCGAGGGCAGCCAACCGCGAATGCCCCCTTCTCCTTCGGCGAAGATCGTCCCTAACGCGGCCCACACGGTCATGTGCGAACTCCTTAATCGATGGCAAAGCGTAAACCGTCATTATAGGCAATCGCGCCAAAGAGGAAAGACGTATCGGCAAACCTTGGGCGAACCGGCAGCGTAAGCTGCCGGGTGCTTGGCTCCAACCCGGCAGCTTATGCTGCCGGTTCGCCGAGGGCGGCGCGAACGATGGCCAGGAACGAATCGGCGTTGAGACTGGCTCCGCCGATCAGTCCGCCATCGACATCCGGCTGGGCAAACAGGATGGCGGCGTTGTCGGGTTTGACGCTGCCGCCGTACTGGATAGGAAGCGCCGAGGCCGTTTCCTCGCCGAAGCGAGCGCGGATTTTGCCGCGAAGAAAGGCATGAGCATCTTGAGCCTGCTGAGGCGTGGCATTCTGTCCGGTGCCGATCGCCCATACGGGTTCGTAGGCCAGCACCACACGCCGCAGCGAGTTCGCTTCGATCCCGGCGAGGCTGCCGTTCAGCTGCGTCTCCAAAACCGTCTCGGTGCGATGGCTTTGGCGTTCTTCCAACGTCTCTCCCAGACAGAGGATAACTTCCAGTCCGGCGGCGAGAGCGGCGTGGACTTTGCGATTGATGAAGGCGTCGGACTCGCCGAGTTTCTGGCGGCGTTCGCTGTGACCGAGGATGACGTAGCGACAGCCGACATCGACGAGCATGGCCGGGCTGACTTCGCCGGTGAACGCGCCTTCTTTCTCGTGGTAGCAGTTCTGCGCGCCCAGCGCCACGGAACCGCCCTTGAGTGCCTCGGCAACGGCGGACAGATAAGGAAACGGCGGACAGACGGCGACGGAGACACGCTTGTCGTTGCCCAATCCGTGCGCCACCGCCGACGCCAATTGGCGCGCCGCGGCCGCATGGGTGAACATCTTCCAGTTGCCGGCGACGAATTTCTTACGCATGAGACGAAGCCTCCGTGGTTAGCCGCGGCGCGGAGTGGAGCGCGTGGATTGATTCGCGCTGCGCTCCGCGTCGCGGCTAATCGGGATTTTAGATCGTTTTCCCCATCAAGTCGGCGAGGCGACGAAGATCGCGCATCAGCGCGGAGTACTGAGCGGGCAAGAGCGCTTGGGGGCCGTCCGACAGCGCCTTTTCGGGGCAGTTGTGGACCTCGACGTGAACGCCGTCGGCTCCGGCGGCGATGGAAGCTCGTGCCATGGGCGGGATCAAATCGGGACGACCGGTGGCGTGGCTGGGATCGACGATGATCGGCAGATGGCTTTGCCCTTTGACGTTGGGAACCGCGCTGAGATCGAGCATGTTGCGCGTCGAATCTTCAAAGGATCGCACGCCACGTTCGCACAGCACGACGTCCGGATTGCCTTCCGACAGAACGTACTCCGCCGACATCAGCATGTCTTTGACGGTGGCGCTCATGCCGCGTTTGAGCAAGACGGGCTTGCGGGCTTGGCCGACTTCGCGCAGCAGATCGAAGTTCTGCATGTTGCGCGCGCCGATCTGAAACATATCGGCATAGCGGCTCACCATCTCAACCTGGCGCGGGTCCATGACTTCGGTGACGACCGGCAAACCGTGTCGGTGGCCGACCTCGGCGAGAATCTTCAAACCCGCCTCGCCGAGTCCTTGAAAGCTATAGGGACTGGTGCGCGGTTTGAACGCGCCGCCGCGCAATAGGTTGGCCCCCGCCGCCTTCACTTGACTGGCAATGGCGTCGAGGACTTCGGCGCTTTCGATGGCGCACGGCCCGGCGATGAGGGCCAGCGAACCGCCACCGATGCGCACGGGTTTCACGGGCGGGCCGCACTCCGCGCCCACGACGACGACGGTATCTTCGCGGCGAAACTCGCGGCTGGCCAACTTGAACGCTTTGAGAATGGGCAACACTTGTTCGACGCCGGGGATGGCGGACAACGGCTCGGCTTGCAGTTTATCTTCGTCGCCGATCACACCCACGATAGTGCGCTTCTCGCCCTGACTCAGATGCGGCTTAAAACCCAGTTCGCGGATTCGATCGAGAACGTGTTCGATTTGTTCGTCGGTCGAATCCGGTCGCAGCACGATAATCATGTCCGTCATCCGAAAAAACGGGGCCGGAAGCGTAAGCGACGGCTAGTTCCGCCGTCGCTTACGCTTCCGGCTCTGAATCATCCGCTCGTCAGCGCCATGGGATAGGAGCCTAGAACGGTTACTTCCTGGCAATGTTCGCCGAGCGTCTGCAAGGTGCGCTTGACCTTGGGATCCTCGACGTGTCCTTCAAAATCGACGAAGAAGAGATATTCGGGCTTGGATGCTTTCGCCTTGTCTTCGCCGCCGTTGGAGGCGACGCGGCGCGGTCCGGGGAACGACTCGATCCACGTCAGGTTGATTTTGGCCTGCTTAAACACATCCAGCGCCTCGGCCAACGAGCCGGGATGATGCGGGATGCGGAACATGATCGTCGTCTTATCGTGTCCCGTCTTGCCGCACTTCTGATGGCCGACGATGGCGAAGCGCGTTTCGTTGTACGGTGAATCCTCAATGTCGGGGAAGAGGATGCGGAGTCCGTATTTGACAGCGGCCTGACGACTGGCCACCGCCGCCGCCCCTGGCTCATGCTGCGCCAACTCCGCAGCCGTTGCCGTGGACGAGACTTCTTTCCATAAGGCTTGAGGCAGGTTCTTGGCCAGCCAATTGCGGCACTGCGACAGCGCCTGCGGCTTACTGTAGACGCGGCGAATCTCCTGCGGATCGCATTTGGCCATGAGGTTGTGATGGATCTGCAAGCGCACCTCGGCACATACGACGATGTGCGGCATGCGCAAGAACATCTCCAACGTGTCGGCGATGCGTCCGTCGGTCGAATTCTCCACCGGAACGACGCCGAAATCGACGTGGCCTCGATCCACTTCTTCGTAAACCGCCGCGATGTTGTTGACGCCGAGAAAATCGACGGCCTGACCGAAGCGCTCGATGGCGGCGAGGTGGCTATAACTGTATTCCGGGCCGAGATAGGCGACTTTCAGTACCTTTTGCAAGGCGCGCGAGCCGCTCATCAACTCTCGAAACAGGGCGCGGATGGTACCGGCGTCGAGCGGGCCTTTGTGCTTCTCGTTGAGCTGCAAGACGTTTTGCAACACTTCTTCTTCACGAGCCGGCGAGAAGATTTCCTCGCCGTGATCGTTTTTCAATCGACCGATCTCCGCGGCGACATGGGCGCGCTCGTTCGCCAACTTCAAGATCTGCGAATCGAGCTTGTCAATCTGCGTGCGGAGGCTCCGCAGGGCAGCCTGAGAACGGGCTGGACTGAGTGGGTTGCTCGCTGTCGAGGTGCCCTCGGCTTTTCGCGGCATGGGCCAATCTCATCAACAAGGGGGTATAAAAATCATTTTTTTAGTCTATGAAGGATACACGAGGGAGTCAACGGAGCGCCATAAATCCATATGGATTTTCGACTTTTGCCACGCGCTCGGAGGCGCGGCGTCTGCCACATTGACCCGACCGCTGTTCTCCCTGTGCGGATCAATCTGCCAAAATGACAGTCCGACGCGCAATTCGTCGCTTCTCCGAGGCGAGCAGCGAGAAGCTATTTGCAGTAAGTCTTTTCAGGATAAGGGCATTCGATGCTCTCGAAACAATCGAAGTACGGCGGCATGGTCTTTGCTAAGATGTTTCCTAGTTTCTCAAGAGGACGCATCGGGAGCATTCGCCCCGGCGTATCATTCGTGAGAACCGACCCGATCCCTCTCGGAACACACGGCCGACGACAACCTCTATTTGCGATGAGACGTAAACGGCCGTTCAGAAAGGAGAATCATCCCAATGGCTGAGGAAAAAATCATCGGCATCGACCTCGGTACGACCAACTCCGTCGTGGCGGTCATGGAAGGCGGCGAGGTCAAGGTCATCCCCAATCAAGAAGGCAACCGCCTGACGCCGAGCGTCGTGGCATTTACGGATAAAGGCGATCGTTTGGTCGGCGACCCGGCCAAGCGACAGGCCATCACCAATCCGCGCCGCACCCTTTACTCGATTAAGCGCTTCATGGGCCGCCGGCGCAAAGAAGTGACCGAGGAAGAGAAGTTCGTTCCCTACAAGATGGTCGGCGGTCCCGAAGACCCGGCCAAAGTGGAGATCGACGGCAAGGCGTTCACGCCGCCGGAGATCTCGGCGATGGTGTTGCGCAAGCTCAAGGAATCCGCCGAGTCGTACCTCGGGCATACCGTGCGCAAAGCGGTCATCACGGTTCCGGCCTATTTCAACGACGCCCAACGGCAAGCGACCATTGAAGCGGCCAAAATCGCCGGCTTCGACACCGAATGGGAGATCGAGGATCCGGGAACCGGCAAGAAAACCCGCCAGCGCATGCGCATCATCAACGAGCCGACGGCCGCTTCGTTGGCCTACGGCTTGGAAAAGAAAAAGAGCGAACGCATCGCCGTCTTCGATTTGGGCGGCGGCACCTTCGATATTTCCATTCTCGACGTCGGCGACGGCGTGTTCCAAGTGCTGGGCGTCAACGGCGACACGCACCTCGGCGGCGACGACTTCGATCAAGTCTTGATCGACTGGATCGCCGAAGAGTTCAAGAAGGAACACGGCATCGACTTGCGCAAGGATCAAATGGCTTTGCAACGGCTCAAGGAAGCCGCCGAGCGGGCCAAGAAGGATCTCTCGCAGGCTAATTCGACCGACATCAACCTGCCGTTCATCACGGCGGATGCTTCCGGGCCGAAGCATTTGCAGATGTCGTTGACCCGCGCCAAGTTCGAGCAGTTGGTCGATCGTTTGATCGAGCGCTGCCGCCGTCCGGTGTTGCAAGCCTTGCAAGACGCCAAGCTGAAACCGTCGGACATCGATGAAATCGTCTTGGTCGGCGGCATGACCCGCATGCCCCGCGTGCAGCAGGTCGTCAAGGAGATTTTCGGCAAGGAAGGGCACAAGGGCGTCAACCCCGATGAGGTCGTCGCCGTGGGCGCGGCCATCCAAGGGGCGCAGTTACTGTTGGGCAGCAAGTCCGAAGTGCTGTTGGTGGACGTGACGCCGTTGTCGTTGGGCATCGAGACGCTCGGCGGCCGGTTGACGCGCTTGATCGAACGCAATTCGTCGATCCCCACGGAAAAGAAGGACGTGTTCTCGACGGCGTCGGACAACCAAACGGCCGTGACGATTAGCGTGTATCAGGGCGAGAGCGAGATTGCCAAGAGTCCGAGCAATCGTCTCTTGGGCGAGTTCAACCTGGAAGGCATCCGACCCGCGCCGCGCGGCGAGCCGCGCGTCGAGGTGACGTTCTCGCTGGACAAGAACGGCATCCTACAAGTGACGGCCAAGGATCTCGACACCAACAAGGAAGCCAACATCAAGATCGAGGGGTCGAGCGGTCTGGACCCCGCCGAAGTCGAGCGGATGCGCAAGGAGGCCGAATCCCACGCCGCCGAAGATCGCCGCAAGGTCGAACTGATCGAAGCGCGCAATCAGGCCGACGCCGTGATCTTCTCCATCGAGAAGCAACTCAAGGAACTCGGTGAGAAAGTCACCGACAGCGATCGGCAAGCGATCCAGGCGGCGGTCGAACGTACCAAGCAGGCGGCGAGCGGCGAAGACGTGGCGGCCATTCGTCAAGCCGTCAGCGATCTCCACGTCGCCGCTCAGGCCATGGCGCAGCACATGCACCGTCCGGCCGGCGAAGAGGGCGCTCCCAGCCCCGGCGGCGAGTCCGCTAAAGGCAAGGACGATGTGATCGACGCCGAGTTTGAAGTGAAGAAGTAAATCGGTTCTTGTGGCGAGCGGTGGGTTGACGCCCGCCGCTCGCCGATTTTTTTAACGGCTCACGAGACAACCGCGACGAGGCAATTATCCGAGGAGAGTACATTGCCCGAGGAGTTGAGAATACTCACGCCGATCTCATAGGACAACTCGCCCAATCCGGGCTGAGGCGTGAACGAGAGAGTGCCTCGGCGCGTGGTGGTGCCAAGGGAAAAATCGAGGGTGATGCCGTTGTAAGTCGGATCCCACGAGAGATTATCTGGAGTTCCGGCGAAGACGACATTGCCGTCCAAGCTGTAGCCGTTTCCGGCTTGAGTAATCCCCGGACTGAACATGACGCCGACGGTCGCCACTCCGGCGTTCATCATGAGCGTATTCGCAAGAATTTTGATTTGCCCAGGAATGGGATTGGTTGCCGCCAGCAGACGCAACGAGGCGATGGCCTCTTCAAAACGACGGATGGTCTCTTTCAACTGTCGGTCGAAGGCCAGGGACATGGACGACTCCTTAAATAGAAGGGGTTACGTTCTCACTCGCTCCTCTCACTCGTACACAACTTCTCGGCGAACCGGCGGCGTTAGCCGCCGGGTTCATCGCTACTCGCACTCTCTCTCGCGCTCTCGTCCCCACGCTCCTGCGTGGGAACGCACGTCCGGACGCTCCGCGTCCCGTCCTCGGCGAACCGG
>JAJXWW010000099.1:0-13232 GCA_021781415.1 Planctomycetota bacterium | reverse complement strand
CTCGGCGAACCGGCGGCGTTAGCCGCCGGGTTCATCGCTACTCGCACTCTCTCTCGCGCTCTCGTCCCCACGCTCCTGCGTGGGAACGCACGTCCGGACGCTCCGCGTCCCGTCCTCGGCGAACCGGCGGCGTTAGCCGCCGGGTTCATCGCTACTCGCACTCTCTCTCGCGCTCTCGTCCCCACGCTCCTGCGTGGGAACGCACGTCCGGACGCTCCGCGTCCCGTCCTCGGCGAACCGGCGGGTGCCTCCTCGTTCCCACGCGGAGCGTGGAAACGAGAGACAACGAGAGACAATCGTGGAAAGGTCACTGGTTCAGTAAACCCAACGGAGCGAATTCGATGCGGCGTATTTCTACGGATGCCTTGTGGATGTAGATGCCGATCCCGCCCGAAGGCGAGTAGAAGAGCGCGGGGCCTGCGAGATCGCGATAGTGTTTTTGGATGCGATGGAACGCGGCGTCCATGTCTTGCGAGGAGTAGCGTCCCTTTACGTTATTTTCCGTCGAAACAACGATTCCTTCGGCTCCGAAGTCGCAAGTCAGCGTTCGCCAGTAGCTGTTATCGTTCCTCCGATCGACGGGCCGCATGGGCACGAGACCAGGCAATTGCGCGCGATAGGGGACGCTGAACGACTCGCGGCGGTCGGTGATGCAACGCGCTCCGACACAGAGCAAGTTGTCGGGCGGAGCCATCGCGTCGTCGTAGGTCAACTCGATGCCCGAGTGAAAGACGCCCAAGGCGTGGGCGTTCCGTTGGCGTCCGAGATAAACGCCGACCAGGCTCGTTCCGTCGCCGCCGCATTGCCGCATTTCAAATGTAAGACGGCCGCCCTTGCGTTGGGCGTTGGGCGGGAGAATCTCCAAGAGAGCCTGCGAGAACGTCTCCAGCGTTAGATTCTGGAAGCGATTGCTCGCCTTCTTCCGCGGATCTTGACCCACAAGGACTTTTGACCACGCCAACCCCTCTTGGCGCGGGAAGAGGACGAGCGGTCGATTCGGGCCAGCGTGCGCTTCTTCACGGAGTAGATTTGTCTCCGAAGTGGGTGTCTCGGTTTGTGAAGTGGTCGGATTGATTGCGGGCACGAGGAGCAAACAGAGCGACAGCAACAGCATCACGCAGCCGAGGGCGACGGCAGCGGCGCGGGGAGTCAAGAATCTTTGAATGGAGTAGACCAGCCTCCTGCCCATTCCGGGGCTTGGGTTGGCGAGGGGATGGCCGCCGCGCCAGCGCGCCAAATCGTCCGCCAGTTCCTCGGCTGAGGCGTAGCGCCAAACCGGATCCTTTTCCAGACATCTGAGGCAAATCGTCTCCACGTCCGCCGGGACATCCGCTTCGAGTTGCGAGGGTCGGAACGGCTCGACCCTTTGGATGCGCGTGAGAACCTCGGTCTGAGTTCCCCCCTGAAACGGTCGTTGGCCGGTCAACATCTCGTAGAGGATCACGCCCAGCGCCCACACGTCGCTAGACGGTGTGGCATGGCATCCGCGTCCGCGCGCTTGTTCGGGCGACATATACGGCACCGATCCGAGCATCTGCCCGCTGCGGGTGTGGCCGAGGTTGCGATCGAGCAGTTTCGCCAAGCCAAAATCGGAGACCAACGGTTCGTCGCGTTCGTCGAGCAGGATGTTGGCGGGCTTCAAGTCGCGGTGCAGCACATTCTGTTGGTGGGCGTAGTGAACCGCCCGCGCCACTTTCTCGATGAAATCCACCGTCCAGCGCACATCGGGCCGACCGCGCTGCAACCGCCTTTCCAGGCTGCCCCCCGTCGCCAACGGCATGGTGTAGTAGTATTCGCCGTCGATCTGGCCCGCGTCGTAGATCGGCAACAAGTGTGGATGATGCAGCCGACGGGCGACTTCGATCTCTTTCTCGAACGTGTGGATCTCGAAGTCGTCGCCGCTGTGGAGCAGCTTCAAGGCGACGATGCGATCCAACGGCCTGCCCTGCCGCGCGCGATAGACGTGTCCCATGCCGCCGCGTCCGATACGCTCGAACAGTTCGTATTGACCCAGGAGGCGCTGCCCGGCCCGGCGAGAACTCGTGTTGCGCCCGGCCACATCCGCTTGCCCTTCCGCCAGCGTCTCGGCTTGATCGATCTCGCCCTTGCGCTTTTTCGACAGGTTCGACAGCCGGGTGCGCAGCGAATCGCGCCATTGCGGAAACCGTTGGCAATAGTCGTCCACGGAGGGCGCTAATCCGGCGGATTCACGCAGAAGATACTCCAGATCGATTAGTTCCAACACCAAGGGAGGATGTTCGTTCAATTCCGGATAGCGCGCCAGCAGATCCTCGACTCGGCACGGCGTACCGGAACGCAGACAGCGTTCCAGTTCATTCCCGGCCTCGATTTTCAAGGAAAAGATGCGACGCGGCGAGGAGCTACTCGCGGAGTTCCATTGCAGAGATGGCATGGGCGTAACCTCGCATTTTGGGACATCTCGGGGGTATCGAGGGATTACGGCACACACGAACCGTCTCTGGAATGTAGCTAATCGCTCCTAGGAATACAAGCTCGCAAACGCGAAAAATGGAAAGAAAGGATTGCTCCGAACGCATGAGCAAATGTTACGACATGGGTGATGATGCGTCTGATCCAAATCCCTTGGACTCAGGAGGGGAGGGGGAGAATCCGAAGCCCCTCTCCCCCTGGGTCCAGGGGGAGAGGGGCCAGTCGGGTGGATCGGGCCTTATCATGTGCCCTGTTCCCAACCGCTCATGTACTTGCGCTGTTGCGAGGTGAGTTCGTCGATCTCGACGCCCATCGACTCCAGCTTGTGGCGGGCGACGAACTCTTCGACCTCGGCGGGCACGGTATGTACCGCCGGCGTCAGTTTGCCCTTATTGCGGATGCAATACTCGGTGGCCAACGCCTGGGTGGCGAAACTCATGTCCATGACGCTGGGCGGATGGCCCTCGGCGGCGGCGAGATTGACCAAACGGCCCTGACCGAGCAGATAAATCCGCGCTCCCTTCTTCAATTTGTACTCATCGACGTTGGTCCGCACGTTCGCCGTCACGCTGTCGCATTCGGAGCGCAGAGCGGGAATGTCAATTTCCACGTCGAAATGTCCGCTATTGCAGACGAGCGCGCCGTCTTTCATCTTCAGGAAATGCTCGCGGCGAATGATGTGCGCGTTGCCGGTGACGGTGATGAACACGTCGCCGATGGGGGCGGCGGCGGCCAACGGCATGACCTGGAAACCGTCCATCGCCGCTTCCAAGGCGCGGATCGGATCGACCTCGGTTACGATGACGTTGCTACCCAGACCGCGCGCCCGCAGAGCCACGCCCTTGCCGCACCAGCCGTAGCCACACACCACCACCTTGCGACCGGCCATCAGCACGTTCGTCGCCCGGATGATGCCGTCGATCGTGCTTTGTCCCGTGCCGTAGCGATTGTCGAAGAGATGTTTGGTCAGGGCGTCGTTGACGGCAATCACGGGGAATTGCAGCACGCCGTCGCGCTCCATGGCCCGCAGTCGATTCACGCCGGTGGTCGTCTCTTCCATGCTTCCGGCCACCTGCGCGATCAGGCGTTTGCGTTCGGCGGGCGGCAACGATTGCGCCCAAGCGCGCACCTGCGGATGCACGTCGTCGAGCCGTTCCAATGCCACGAAAATCATTGCCGACACCAGGTCGGCACCATCGTCCATCGTGACGTGCGGCTCGTGGGCCAAGGCGGCGACGATGTGCTTGTAATAGGTATCGTTGTCTTCCTCGCGGATGGCGTGGACGGCGATGCCGAAATCCTGCACCAGACTGGCGGCCACATCGTCTTGCGTGCTGAGCGGGTTCGAGGCGATCAACACCACGTCCGCGCCGCCCGATTGCAGGGTGCGAATGAGATTGGCCGTCTCGCAGGTGACGTGCAGACACGCCGCCATGCGCAGACCGGCCAGTGGCTTCTCCTTGGCAAAACGCTCGCGGATGCGCGCCAGCACCGGCATGTCGCCGTCCGCCCACAAGATGCGCTTTTTGCCGTGGGGAGCGAGTTTCAAATCTTTCACATCGCAACGAGACTTCGTCGCCGTGGTCATGGCCACTCCATTCTCAGAAGGTTATCGAGCATCGGCGTCGGCTCGATACCCGAGCATCCGCCTTGATCCACAGTCGTTTTTTTAAGACTCGTGCGAGGTAGTTCAAGACGTGAGGCGAACCGGAGCGGAGCGCGTGATCCATCCCACGCGCTCCGCTCCGCGTCGCGGCTAACCTTTGGCCGGGTCATTCTTTCTTCTGCGGCGGCGGGGCCTTCTCCTTGGGCAACGTCGGAGGAGGGACATCGGGAGGTAGGCTTTCCATCGCTTCCTTCCAGGCTTTTTTCATCTCGTCCACACTGTCGAATTCGGTAATCATCTCGACGCGCTCCAGGGGCAGCCAAACGGTGCGCTTATTCGCCCAGTGATGTCCGTGAAGGTCTTCGCTACCCTTGCCGACGAGAAACGTGGCGTCGCCCAACTTCCGCACCTCTGGGTTGCTCAGTGGAATCGAGGACCGCGAGTCTAGGAAGACGAGCAGAACCTTACCGGGAAAGGGATTGCCCGCCACCTGGGCGGCATTCGCGGCAGCCTCGGCGGCGGCGCGAGCTTGCAGCCGCGCGACGGTGAGGTAGCCGACGAAGGCAAGAGTCGCTACCCCAACGAACGCGAGAGAAAGTCGTCGAGTTCTCATGGCCATTCTCCTTAAGGAGGGGACGTATCTCTCAGTGAGGCTATCGCGCCGAACGAAATCCGGCAATCGGCTCAGGAGGACGGCGGTTGATCCGAAGATGAGGGCCGAATGCCGGTTTGCGGCGATTGCGGCGCGCCCGGAGGCAGAATGCCCGTATCCGCCGCTTGAATGTCGTGGCTCGCCGCGCCGGAACCCGGGTGAAAGCGCGCCGTCCACTCGTTGAGTTTGTCCGCCGCCAACTCCAGATCGAAGGTTTCCTTACGATTGCGCTGATCGAAATACAGGAGCGTCGTGCAAATGGCCATGAACACTTGGAAGAAGGCTTGCACCAATACGGTCATCGTAGTGACCACCGCGTAGTTGCCAAAATGCTTGACTCGAACGGTGGGAAAGATTGAATTGGGACTGACCAGGACTTCTTGAAAAGGGAGTGCCAGCGTGATGACTCCATTCACCACACCACCCGCGACACCCCCGATCAAACCCACGAGAAAAAGAATCCCGAAAACGCGCCAAAAATCGCCGGACACCAGATTTTGACTGCGAGTGAGCGCATTCATTCCGGAGCGATTCTCGACGATAACGACTTGGCTTGCAAAACAGTAAATGATCGCCAAATAGATGCCGGGGATGACGCAGGCCAGCGTTCCCAAAAAAATCAGCACGCCCGAAATAATCGAGGTTACCAGCAATCCGCCAAGGCGACTGAGGGCGAATTGAAATGCTTCCCCGAAGCTGACGGGCCGACCGAGGTATTCCTGCATGATAACGCGAATCATCGCGCCGGTGCCGATGGTTTGCAAAATGAGCGTCAGCGGGAGGAGTATCAAACTTCCCAATCCGCCGAGCATAAGGTCGGGCAACGCCAATCGCACGGCGATTATGGGCACCTCGACGATAAGCATGATGGCGTACAACATGATGATGCGGGAGAACAGAATGCTGAAGCCGCGACTGAGGATGTCGCCAACCGTCATCGAGCCGATGGGATATTTCATGGCAAACCTCGTGGTGGACTCACACGGGGCCTTTCCTGGCCGATAATCCGTTAAGGTATCCTGCGATTATCGAGTCTGCACCGCGCCATTTCAAGCGAAAAGTGGAAACTCTCCTCGATCCCACGCGGAGCGTGGGAACGAGTGCGCTTTACGGCAGACGCGCCGCCGCTTCACGGGCGTTGGCGAGGAAGCGTCGCATCTTCTCGGCGTCCTTGCGTCCCGGAGCGCTCTCGACGCCGCTGGCCACATCGACGCCGTAGGGCCGCACCACGCGAATCGCCTCGGCGACATTCTCCGGCGTCAATCCACCGGCCAAGAGGATCGGCACGCCGGGACGAAACGATGCCAGGAGTTCCCAAGGCGCTTTTTGTCCGGTGCCGCCGTGCTGTCCGGCAACGTGTCCATCGAGGAGTAACGCCGAGGGCATGCGGCCTACCGCGCGACAAGCATCGAGGTAGCGCTGCACCGCCTGCAAGCTGGCCGCGTCGCGCACCGCGAACGCCGCGATCAGGTAGTACGGAAAAGGGTCGCTCAACTCGCGATTCTGCCCGTGCCATTGGATGAGGTTGATGCGCCGCAAAGCCTGGACTTGCTCGAACGCTTGGCGCATGGGCGTATCCACGAACACTCCAGCCGCCGCGACGAAGGGAGGCAGTTCGCGCAGAATCACCTGCGCCGTCTGGGGACCGATGTAGCGCGGCGAACCCTGATAGAAGTTCAGCCCGACGGCATCCGCCCCCAACAGCGCCGCCTGCCGCGCATCCACCTCCGTCGTCACGCCACAGATTTTCACGCGCACATGATAAGACATGCAGGATGAAGTATGAAGGAGAAAGTACGAATCAAGAGGGACGGATAAGTCGAGCGAATGAAGGGACATCAACCGACGGATCGCGCAACACCGGCGATGCCGCTGGCACCGCAACCGCCAAGAAGAAATCGGGACGCCGTTCGCATTTCTGGGTCGAAGGCAAGGCTTTCTTGGGGGAGCCGCCTGGAATTTGTCGAGGAGTTCGGGCCATTCGGGTCTAGCAACGGGACAGCCAAGTCCGGTGAAGAAAAAGCGAGCTGCATCGTCGTTTGGTTTTCGTCGAATCGAACCAAATGGCTTTGCCGTGCGTCTATTTAGGATAAGAACTCTCGCTCGGAAGCTCGATTTTCCGCTCTTAAAGCGCCGGATAGCATGACCGAACTCGATCCCACCATCGTACGCATTCACGCCCGTGAGATTCTCGATAGCCGCGGCCATCCGACCGTGGAGGTCGAGGTGCATTGTGCCGGTGGCGCGGTCGGACGCGCGAGCGTGCCTTCCGGCGCAAGTACCGGCAAACATGAGGCCGTCGAACTGCGCGACGGCGATCCCACTCGATACGGCGGCAAGGGCGTTCGCCGCGCCGTGGCCAATGTGCGAGATCGGCTCGCGCCGCCGCTGCTCGGACGCGATGTCACCGAACAAGCACAACTCGATCGGCTTCTGTGTGATCTCGACGGCACGGCGAACAAGGCGCGGCTGGGAGCGAACGCGATCCTCGGCGTGTCGTTGGCCTGCGCGCGCGCCGGGGCGGCTCATCGCCGACAGCCTTTGTGGCGCTATCTCGACGCGGAGGGGGCGGCGCGGCTGCCGGTGCCGATGGTCAATCTCATCAGCGGCGGGCTGCACGCCGGAGGCAATCTCGATCTGCAAGACTTTCTCTTTATGCCCATTGGCGCTCGCTCTTATAGCGAATCGCTGGAATGGACCGTCGCCGTCTACCGCGCGCTCGGCGGCGTTCTGAATCGTCGCGGATTTGAAGGCGTCCTCGTCGGCGATGAGGGCGGATACGGGCCTCGCCTACGCTCCAACGAACAAGCCCTCGAAATGATCCTGCGAGCCATCGAAGACGCGGGGTTGAAAGCGGGACAGCAAGCGGCGGTGGCGTTGGACGTGGCCGCCACGCATTTCCATCGAGATGGCCACTACCATCTTCGCATCGACGGGGGGCGCAAGCTCGACTCCTCCGGCATGATCGCGCTCTTGGAACGCTGGGTCGATCAATATCCCATTCGCAGCATCGAAGACGGCTTGGCGGAAGACGATTGGTCCGGCTGGCGCGAGATGACGGCGGCGTTGGGCGATCGAGTCCAGTTAATCGGCGACGATTTATTCGTCACCAATGCGGAGCGACTGCGCCGCGGCATTGCCGAGAAGGTTGCCAACTGCGTGTTGGTAAAGGTCAATCAAATCGGTACGCTGACGGAGGCGTTCGAGGTGGTGAATCGGGCGCGCGCGGCGGGGTATCGCGCCGTGGTCTCGGCTCGCAGCGGCGAGACGGAAGACAGCACGCTGGCCGATTTGGCGGTGGCCAGCGGCGCGGGGCAAATCAAAATCGGCTCGGTGGCGCGCGGCGAACGATTGACGAAATACAATCAGTTGCTGCGCATCGAAGAGGAATGGAGCGGCCCGTTTGGCTAAGAGCCGATCCGAGAAGCCCCCTTCTCCCCTGTACTCAGGGGAGAGGGGTCGGGGGTGAGGGGCGAGAATATGCGGAAAAATCACCCCCTCGCCCCCTGTACTCAGGAAGAGAGGGGTGAAGACGACGAACCCGCTCGGCTTCTCCAATCCCCTCACCCCCGGCCCCTCTCCCCTGAGTACAGGGGAGAGGGGGGTAGCGCTGTACTGCTAAAACGAGGAGCTTTCATGCTGCCGCGCGAAGTCATACGGCAAATTCGTCGCTTGCAACTGAAAGCGCGCCATGCCGTCGAGGATCTCCTCGGCGGCGAGTACCATTCGGCCTTCAAGGGAGCCGGCCTCGCTTTCGAGGAAGTACGCGCCTATCAACCCGGCGACGACATCCGCACCATCGACTGGAACGTCACGGCGCGCATGGGGCATCCGTTCGTCAAGCGATTCATCGAAGAGCGCGAATTGACGGTGCTGGTGGCCGTCGATTGCAGCGGCAGCCAACAGTTTGGCACGCGCACCCAGCAGAAGCGCGAAGTCGCCGCCGAACTGGCCGCCGTTCTCGCCTTCAGCGCCATCAGCAACAATGATCGGGTCGGCCTGGTTCAATTCACCGACCGGGTCGAACGCTTTGTGCCGCCACGAAAAGGCACGCGCCACGTCCTCCGGCTCATCCGCGACGTCTTGTTCTATCAGCCGATTCATCGCGGCACGTCCCTGCGCGAGGGACTCGATTTTCTCAACCGCGTGCTGCATCGACGAACCATCGTCTTCTTGCTGAGCGATTTCCTCGATAGCGGATACGAAGCATCGTTTAAGCGCACCGGACGGCGACACGATTTCATCGCCGTGCGCATCGTCGATCCGCGCGAAGAGGAACTGCCCGCCGTCGGTTTGTTGGAGTTAGAAGATGCCGAAAGTGGAGAACGGCTGCTTCTGGACACCAACAGCGCGGCGGCGCGTCTCGCCTTTCGGTCGGCGGCGCAACGGCGGCGCGAAGAACTGACGCAGCTAACGCGGCGGACGCGCGTCGATCTCATCGAAGTCTCGACCGACGGCGGACATCTCGACGCGCTGATTCGCTTTTTCCGGCTGCGCGAACGGCGATTGAGGAGAAGTTGACGATGAACGCGCGTTGGCATCGTGCCGCGGCGGCGGCGATGGCTTGGCTCTGGGGTACGGCGTTGCTGGCGGAGTACGCCTTTGAGCCGCGGACGCACGGCGACATGGAAGCGCGATTGACGGCGGCCGTGGCTTCCCAAACGGCCCAGCGCGGCTTCGCCGAAGTGACACTGACCCTAACGGTTGAGGGGCCAGCCGCGCTCGAGGTGGAAAAGCCACGCCTCGGCGACGCGGCGGCGGCATGGAAGGACGAACGCGGCCCCATTCGCCGCGAGGAGTTCGGCGGCCGCGCCTCGTGGAGTCAAGTCGTTCGTTTGAAACAGGTCAAACCCGGTTTCGAGCCGGTGGCCGATCTTACCGTTCGCTTTCGACGCGAGCCGGACGCCGACTGGATCGAAGAAAAATGGATCGACATTTTCCGCGAGGTCCGCGTGCCAAGCGAATCGCCTCCTCCCGAACCCAAGGGGCAACCCTCGTGGCTGGGACGAGGAGGAGCGGCGCTGCTTTTGTCCGCTCTCGCCGCGCTCTTCTTATGGATGTGGTGGAAGAGGCGTCGCGCGCGGCGCGATTTGCCGTTGCCGCCCGAATCGTGGGCGCTGCGCGAAATCGACCGCCTCGAACGAACGCTGGTTCCACCGAACCGCGATGTGGATTGGTATCATACGCAATTATCCTACATCGTTCGTCGCTATTGGTCGGAACGCTTCGGCGGGCACGCCCTCCAACAGACGACGGCGGAGTTTCTCGACGAAGTACGGCGAACCTCTCCGTTGACTCCCGATCGACAAGAACGGTTGCACGAATGGTTCGATCGCTGCGATCTCGCCAAATACGCCCGCGCCGGAGCGTCGCCGGACGATTGCCGGCGCACGGCGGAGTTGGCCCGCGAACTGGTGCGGCGAACGACACCCGCCGGAAGTTAAAGAAACAGCGAGGCATCCCCTTGTTCCACGTACAGGGTCATCGCGGCGCGCGCGCCGTCCGTCCGGAAAATACGCTGCCTTCCTTCGAGGCGGCCTTCGATGTCGGCGTCTCCAGCATCGAAACCGATCTGCACCTCACCCGCGACGGCGTTATCGTGCTGCATCACGACGCCGCGCTCGACTCCCGACCCGACGCGCTCCTCCGCCATCTATCGCTTCTGGACCTGCGCCGGCATCGCGCCGACCGCAATCCCGATCCACAGCGTTTCCCCGACCAACGGTCGATCGTCACCCCCTTAGCCGCGCGCTTCGCCGAGCGGCATGGAATCGATCCTTATGGGATACCCACACTATCCGAGTTGTATCAATTTGCCGAGGACTATGCCGGCGAACTGGGAGAGCAAAGCGGCAAAACGGCCTGGCAGCGACAGCGCGCGCGCGAACTTCGTTTCGACCTGGAATTGAAGCGCGTTCCCTTTCATCCCGAAACGATCGACGACGGCTTCGACGGCACGAAGCCCGGCTTGTTGGAAGAGCGTCTCGTGGAGACGGCGCGGCAAGCTCGCGCGGTAATGCGCACGACGGTGCGCAGTTTCGATCATCGCTGCGTTCGTCTTCTGCGTCGGATGGAACCCGGATTCACGGGGGCCGTTCTCGTCGCCGAGACCGCCCCCGTCGCGCCGGCGGAGTTGGTCGAGCGTGCCGAGGCGTCGATTTATTGTCCCGATTATCAATTCGTGGATGCGGACATCGTGCGGCAAGTCCGGGCGGCGGGGGCGCAGGTCTTGCCCTGGACGGTGAATCGTCCGGAACACTGGCAGCGTCTCATCGACTGGGGCGTGACGGGGATAACGACGGATATGCCGACGAGTCTAGGAGCGTATCTGAGGGAACGAGGCATCGAGTGTTAGACCGCTTCGACCCTGCGCTGTTGAGGGGAGAAATCGGGGCGAAGGGATAGCGGTTCCCCTCGCCCCAATCCTCGTCGCCCGATTTCAGGAGACGAGAGGCTCGTTCGAGCCGTTTGCGATTACTGGGCAACGCCCGCGGTCGGCAAGCTCAGAACCACCGGCTTGGTCTGACCCGCTTTCACTTCGACGATCTGCTCCATCTTGACCGCTTTGCCTTCGCGGACGACTTCGGCGCGGAGGGTGTATTGATACACTTTTCCGAGTTCGAGTGCCGGCGATTGGAAAACGCGGTTCGCGCCGGTCGAGGTCGTCGCACTGTCGTCGATCCGCAGTTTGGCATCGGCGGGCAGATCGATCACGAGTGTCGCAGGTGCGGGAACCATCAATTCCGACTTTTTCTCGGTGGGCTTGGGAGCCTTCTCCGGAGCCGGTTTGACCTGCATCATGATTGTGCCGCCACAGCAGCCGTGATAGACCGCCCCGGTGCAACCGCCGCAGCAACCGTGATAGACAACCCCGGTGCAACCGCCGCAGCAACCGTAGCAACCGCCGCAGCAGCCGTGGTGGCGTGAAGCTCGTCGTGAGCCTCGTCCACCGCAGCAACTTCCGGTACAGCCGTAGTAGCCGGAGCAGCTACCGGAGCAACCGTAACATCCGCTACAACTTCCGCCGCGTCGTCCCAAGTCCGGCACATCCACGCCCGTAGTCAACGCCGCCATCAAGACCATGCTGTACATCGAACATCCTCCCAATAATGGAACAACCCTGCATCCCTAGCGAAGAGAACTTCTCCTCGCCTCAGGCTGCCCGTCTGAGACAATCCAGAACAACGGTGGTCAAGGATGAATAGGAGAACAGAAGGGGCTACATCCCGATCCGAGAGTATCGGGGACCGCCAATGGTGCATCCAAGCTGTTAACCCTCCTTCCACGCGAGTCCGACGGTGGGGGCCGTCGGAGCAATCGCCACGATTGTAGCGATTGAAATAGATAGTAAAGAAGGAAAAAGCGGGAGTCAACAGCAAAATGGGAGGTTTAAGAAGAATCGGCAACATACTCCTCTTCCTCACAATCGTTGCAAACGATCCAGCCGGCTCGCGGCAATCTGCCGACGGACGGCAAGGCAAGCGAGACGCGGCCAACCGTTGGCCGCGCAAGAATCGGTGCAAAAGGCGTTCCCCTTATGGATGCCCCCGATGCGCGAGGACTCGACCGGATTTTTCCAATGTCCTCCGTAGTTTGCCCGATCCAATCGGGTATCCTTAAAGGAAGAGCGGTTCTCGTCGCCTCTGGAGAAAGGTGGCTCAACATGACGCGCGATTCGGCAACTCCTCTCTCGCCTCTTTCCCGCGCCTTGCGGACGTTTCGGCGGCCTTGGCCCCTGCTCTTGGCGGGGCTGCTGTGGACGATTTTTGGACTGATCTTATCTCTGTTTGTCGGCGTTTCTCCCGCGCCGCGTCTGTTGTGTCTGGGCGCGGGGGTTCTCTTGGCGGGCATCGCGGTGTCGCAGCGCCTGCGCACGGCGAGTTGGCAGATGGAAGATCGAGCCGAGTCGTCGGGCCTGTTGGCGGCGTCCGCCTTCGTCTGCTTGCTCGCTTTTCTGTCGATGGATGAGCGTTGGGATTCGGGGCGCGTCTTCTTGGGCACGCTGATCGGTCTGGCGTTGGTCGGAGCGGGGATCGTGTTGCTGCCGCGCGCGGGGAGGCGCGTCGTCGCCGTCCTGCTCCTGCTGTTCCACTTCGGCGGCATCGTCACGTCGGTAACGGCCGTGCCGCCGCGCGGCGAATCCGCGCCGTGGGTCTCCATGATGCTATGGACGTATGTGTATCGGCATTATCTCACGTTCGCCTACCTCACCAATGCCTACCACTTCTACTCGCCCGATCCGGGACCGCCGACCCTGTTGTGGTTCCACGTCGAGTATGCCGACGGCAAAGCGCGGTGGGTGAAGATTCCCAATCGCGCCGAGAGTCCCACGGGACTGTACCACCAACGCATGTTGGCCGCTTGCGAAAGCGCCTATAACCCCATTCTCGGTTTGCCGCCGATGGATGAGAGTCAAATCGACAGCATGGAGAAGAAATACAACCGTAAGTTGCTCCTCTTGCCGGGGGATCGCTACACCCTGTCCGACGCGACGCTGAGCAAGCTGGGCAAGGCGAGTGTGCC
>JAJXWW010000060.1 GCA_021781415.1 Planctomycetota bacterium | reverse complement strand
CGACGGCGCGTCGGCCTTGGTGGCATCCGGGCTTCGAGCCGGTCGCCTGCGCCACGGTCGAAGATTTCGACACCTATCTCGGCCACGAAATCGCCCGCGAAATCCAGAAGGCCCACGACGAGGATCGCCCCCTCGCCCTGATTCTCCCCGTTGGACCGATGGGCATGTACCGCTGGGCCGTCTGGTTCCTCCAGGAGTGGGGCGTCGCGTGCGATCGCGTTCATGGATTCAACATGGACGAATGGTCCGACGCCAACGGGGCGACGCTTCCTCCCGACGCGCCGGGCGCTTTCCAGCACGCGATGGAGCGGGCGTTCTACGGTCCTCTGGGCACCAACGCGGTCCCGCCGCGCCAACGCCATTTCGCCGTGCCCTCGGAGTTGCCGACCTATGCCGAGCAAATCGCCGACCTGAAAAAGCAGGGGGCGAAGCTGGTGACAGTGTTCGGGATCGGCAGGGTATGCCACATCGCCTTCTGGGAGCCGCACTTCGCCGCCGAGTTTGCCAACGAAGCGGAGTGGAAGCAACAGACCCATCGCCTGGGCGCGCGGCTGCATCCGCTGACCATCGAACAGAACGCCCTGACGAGTTTTCGCAGCCGAACGACGTTGGTTCCGGCGTTCGCCAACACCATCGGGCCGGGGTTGTTCTTGGCTTCGGATCGTATCCTTGGAGGAGCGGACGGCATTTTCGGACGGGGCATGCAATGGCAGGGTCTGTCGCTGCGGATGACCTTGGGGCACGAACCGACCCCGTGGATTCCCAGCAGTTACATGCCGACGCTCCCCGGCCGTTTGTTCTATCTGCGCGAATTGGCCGAACCGCTGACAGCCGATTGTCACTAGCCCGAACGCCTCGCTGCGGGGAAGGGTAGAGAATGCAGGAGCGCACCTGTTGGTTAGCCGCGACGCGCAGCGGAGCGCGGGACAACGCGCTCCGCTGCGCGTCGCGGCTAACCAAGACCGTTCGTTGGATGCAGTCCGAAACGAGATCGTTCTAAATCCGTTCGATTTGTAGAGAATTTGCTCCGAGAAACGCTTCCAACTCCGGGCGTGCGAACACTCCCGTCGTCGTGCCGATGGCCCGTACGCTGCTTGCGCCGACGGCGCTGCCGACGCGCAAACAGCCCTCTTCATCCAAGCCGCGCAGTATGCCGTCGATGTAACCCGCCGCGAAGGCATCGCCGCCACCCGTGCCGTCCACGAAGGGAACGCGGTACGTCTCGGCGCGCATGCGCGCGTTCCGACCGACCAATACCGAGCCACGATCGCCTTGGGTGACGACGACGGTTTGCGCACCGAGTTCATGGAACCGCTCCGCCTGCCGCAGCGCGTCCGTCTCGCCGAGAATCAAAGCGGCCTCGCGGTCGTTGGGGAGAAAGACATCGACGTGGGGCAAGAGCGTTTCCAAGCGATGCAGATAATCGGCTGGTCCCGGCGTAACCACGTCCAGGACCGTCTTCGCTCCGGCCCGGCGTGCGGCGGCGAACACGGGAATCAACTCGTCCGCATGGACGCTGCCCATCAAAAGGTAGCCGCCCAGATAGAGTACGCGGCACGTCGCCACGCGCTCCAGGGGAATGTCGGCAGCGCGGAAGACGCCGTTGGCCCCGAAGGTGTGAATGAAGCGTCGGTCCTCCCCGGCGACATTGACGATGAGGGTTTGACTGGTTTCCACGTCCGAACGAACGCGCAGGGCGGAGACATCGACGCGCTGTTGGCGGAGCATGTCGGCGACGACGCGGCCAAACACATCGTCGCCGACGCATCCGACCACCGCCGCCGACACGCCGAGCTTGACCAGATCGACGGCGACATTGGCCGCGCAGCCGCCGATGGTCAGCAGCAAACGATCCGCCATCACCAATTCACCGGCTTCGGGAAGGTGCGCGATCGGCGAACTGACATGATCGGCGACGATGATACCCGCACACAGAACGTCGGTCGGCGAGGCCATGACAACTCCGAGGAAGACGAAAACGAGGAAGCACTCCGCGCTGTTGAAGCCGCACTTCGCACCCTTTGACGGCGCGAACCACCGTTGATAGGTAGTCTTGGGAAGGAGTACGTTCGGCCCATCGAGAACCGGTGAAAGTTCCGGAGGGTCATCGGGAGCCTGTCGTTGCGCCCGTTGCGTTCATTGTTTATCCGCGGGAGGACGAGGAGCCGATTCGTCTTCCGCGGTTGTTATGCGGGGCAGAGTCGGAGACTCGACCTTCCCATTCACGATGGACAAGGGAACATCGACGGTGAAGGGTTGGAAGTCTAATCGAGGGTCTTGTCCCACGGGGGTTAGCACCACGCTCTTGATCTGGTTTCGGTCGAACGTCACGTTCATGGTTTGCTCCTTGAGCGTTCACTCCGAGTTCATGTCTTTGCTGAAGTAATACTTCCGTTTGACCCACTTGAATCCTTCGTGCTTCGTGATCGCGGCGATCTCTGTCGGTCCTCCCACGGTTGGCGCTCCGGGTGTGAACCGCGAGAACATGGTCGTCAAGTACACGAAAAACTCTGCCACGTCGATAGTATCCTGAATCGGCATTCCGGGTACAACGAATTGAACGGAGAGTTGCGATTGAATAATCTCCATAGCCGATCTTATCCAGGCTTCATCGGCACCGGCCGTTCCAAGGGCCGTCGGCAAGGCCGTCCCGTAACCGAGTATGAGGCGGGCAATCGCCTCCGGTTGTCCGTCCGCATAGACGCCCGTATCCTCGTCCCGCTTTTGAATAACCTCCGGTTCGCCACAGCCATCTGGGGCAATCAGAACCTTCCACGCCTCCGGTAAAGCCTGGCCCGACGAATACCCTGCCACCAAGAAGCCGAGCGTTGGCTTGTGCGGAAGGTTCGAGTAAAGAGGCCGGTAATTTTCCTCGTAGAGAAACCTCCGTACTTTCTTCGCCACGTCTTCAATGGTGTAGTCGTTCGGATCGATCTTCCATTCCGGAGTGCCCTCGACGAACCGCCGGCGAACGTCCTTGATTAACGTGGAGATCGAAGCGCGACCAATCGCGCCGAGCCCCCAGGTGACGCCGCCGAGAGGCAGATTTTTGTAGAGATTGAACACCTTGTTCGCGTTGTTGTAAACATTGTAGATAATCTGCTGGCCCGCCGGGTTGGTCTCCATCAGCGTCGAGGCGCTGTCCGCCGCAAGAACGAGACCGTCATGCACTTTCAGCGCTACGGCAATAGTCACGGCGGCCCCCAATCAGATCTTAAAGTCGTCCCTCGTCCGCGAGCGCCCTCGCACACGAGAGTTCCTACCGTAGTAGATTATCGCATTCTAGGTACATGCAGCGGATTTTTTAGAAGGATAAGAGAAATCGTTCCGGCGATGTCTTGCGGTTCGAGCGCCGGACGCGGCAAGGTCCGGGTTCGTTTTGCTCCCTTGCTCCGGCGATTCGCCGGTTGGTATAGTACGATGCGGCACCGCTGCGACTCAACTTCAACCTGCGGAGAGATTCGCCATGTCCACGATTTTCCCAGGGATGGATCCTTACCTTGAAGTTCCCGAATTGTGGCCGGGCTTTCACAATAGCTCGATCGTGTACCTGAGCGATTACCTACGACCTTTGCTTCGTCCGCGTTATCTTCCCGCCATAGAGGAGCGCGTCTTCGTGGAAAGATTGCAGCAACGCGAGATCGTACCCGACGTTTTACTCAAGAAGGGGCGTCCGCCGCGCGAACGAGGAGGGACGGCCGTTCTCGATGTCGATGAAGCGCTCGAAGTGCAACTTCCCGGATTGGAGATGCACGAATCGTATCTCGAAATTTTGGATCGCCACAACGGCCAGCGCGTGGTGGCGGTCTTGGAAGTGCTGAGTCCCGCCAACAAATATGCCGGACCCGGACGCGATTCCTACCTGTCCAAACAGCGCGAGGTTCTGGCCAGCCAAACCCATCTGATCGAGATCGATTTGCTGCGGCGCGGCCCGCATGTGTTGGCGGTTCCCGAATGGCTCGTGCGGCAGCACGCCTCTTACGATTACCTCGTCAGCGTCAATCGAGCCGAGGGAATGCGCGATCGCTTTCGGCTGTACCCGCGGCAGCTGCGACAGCCCTTGCCTCGCATTGGCGTGCCCTTGGCCGACGGCGATCCCGACGTGGTGTTGGACATACAAGCAGTCTTGGCTCAAACCTACGAGGCGGGCAGCTACCGCGAACGTCTGCGCTACGATCGCCCCTGCGTTCCCCCGTTGTCGGTGGAGGATCAAGCCTGGGCCGACGAACGAATCCGCGCCGCCCAGAAAGACGACGAAAGATAACCGTCGAGAATCGATGTTCCCGCATCGCGCCTCACGGCATTCTCATTTTTTCTCTCTATCATTAGGGAAATTGGAAAGGCGCGTTCCTCCTGCCTGTATTTGGGATCGCGCGGGTTGTGACGGGAGGGTATTCTCATGCCGGCGCGATTCGACTGTCCGCATTGCAAAGCCAACTATGAGGTCGTCGACGATCTCGTTGGAAAAATGATTATGTGTCGGGTGTGCAAGAAGCGGGCAGCGGTGCGCGGCGGGTCCGGCACGATGGCGACGCCTTCGTTGACGACGGCCGCGGCCGCGGCGAGCAAGTCGTCCTCGGTCGATACGGGACGGCGAAACTTTATTATCTTCAGCACCGTCGCCTCGCTGGGAGCCGTTGGGTTGGGAGCGATGCTGGCGCGCCGGCCGTGGCGGAAGTGGGGCAAGGCGGCAGCGCAATCGGCCTCTCCCGATGGTTCGCCGGATCAGCCGGGCCGTCGTCGTCGTGGTCCGCCCCCCGACGGCAAGAAAGACGACAAGGCCGGTGGCGGCGCATAGAATCAGCGCTTTTGCCCCAAACGACCGATTTTACCAGGTCAAGCTGAAATCCCCGACGCAAGGGATATTCCACATCTCCGCTCCGATGGCGCGCGAATCTTCACACTCATTCTCCGTCCCGTCCGCCGATCTCCTCGCGCAAGTGAAATACTTAAATCGTGAAGATCTCATCGCCCGAATCCAACGGAGAGGCAACCATGTTACGGTGGCGCGCGATTCTGCTCGGCTCGTCCGTGGCGGCGACGAGTCTAATGTTGACGGCAATGGCGGAGGGGCACGGGGGCGGGGGCGGCGGAGGGCATGGTGGCGGAGGCGGACATAGTGCCGGTGGCTATCACCACGCCGGCGGTGGAGGCTATGGTCATCCCGGCGGGGCACACTACGGTGGCTATCACTATCCGTATCACGGCGGCGCGATGTATCATCCTTATCGGGGGGGGTTGTACGCGCCTTACGGATTCTATCGTCCCTATTATGGCTACGGCTTCTTTGGTCCGGGCTATCCGTTCGGATGGGGCGGAATGGGTTATGGTCTCGGCGGCTTCGGTCTCGGCGGTCTCGGTCTTGGCGGGTACGGACTCGGCGGGTACGGGATGTATAGCCCCTATTACTACGGCGGTGGCGGTTTGCTGAATTCGGCCGTTCTGTCCGGGCCTCCGGCTGGACCGCAGCTTCCCGATTATGCAATGCCGCAGCAGCAGCAAACGCCGCCTCCGCCCGATAATGCCGCGCACTTGCAACTCCTGGTGCCCGAGAACGCCGAGGTGCTGTTCAATGGCAGCAAGACGACGCAAACCGGAACGACCCGCGAATTCGTGTCCCCGACGCTGCCCACCGGCAAACAGTTCGACTACACCATTGCCGTTCGCAGCATCGACGCCGACGGTAAGGTGAAGACCGACGAGCGCGTCATTCACGTTCGCGCCAACGATTGGTTCCAGGTCGATTTCACGCGCCCGGCTCCCTCGACAACACCCGCTCCCGTGCCAGGACCGGCTCTTTCGCCCGTGCCGTAACCTCGCGGCGAAGCGCGGTCGATCCCCTTGAGGAGATTTTTTGCAAATCCAGATAAGAAAACGAGACTGATGCCCCGGAGGCGGGTTTAATCCGTTGCCTGGGGGAGCGCGTCGAATTGCGGGTGTTCGCATTTCAACGAAATAGTTCTCCCGCCGACTCGTTCTCCGAGAATCGTTCCGGCATGGGGTCGGATCGCATCTTCGAGTCATCTTGCAAGGGGTATTGGCATGTTGCGGAAAGTCATTGCTGCTTCGTTGGTCCTCGGTCTCTCCGTCGGCGTCTGTTTCGCCGGACAATTCCGGGGGCTGATCACCAAGGTCGACGGAAACAAGGTCACGTTCACCGAAATGAAGGGTAAGGGGCAAAAAGGCGACGAGCATACGTTGACGGTCGCCAAGGACGTCAAGGTCGTGAAGGCCATGTTCAACAAAGAAACCAAGAAGTTGGAAGCCGGCGATGCCATCGAAGGCGGCTTGAAGAGTAAGGCATTCACCAGCATCGGCGAGAAGGGCGTTCCCGCGACGATTATCACCGACGACGACAAGAAGATCACCGAGATTCGCGTGATGCAACGTCGAGGCAAGAAGCAGTAATCGGATTTACCGGACCTCCTGGGTTTGGCGAACCGGCAGCGTAAGCTGCCGGGTAATCGGCTTGAACCGGCGGCGTTGGTCGCGGGGTACTCTCACCCGGCGGCTGACGCCGCCGGTTCGCCTTTCGCCGGAGCCCTTGGGTTTGGCGAACCGGCAGCGTAAGCTGCCGGGTAATCGGTTTGAGCCGGCGGCGTTGGTCGCGGGGTGATTCCACCCGGCGGCTGACGCCGCCGGTTCGCCTTCGCCGAAGCCCTTGGGTTTGGCGAACCGGCAGCGTAAGCTGCCGGGTAATCGGTTTGAGTCGGCGGCGTTGGTCGCGGGGTGATTCCACCCGGCGGCTGACGCCGCCGGTTCGCCTTCGCCGAAGCCCTTGGGTTTGGCGAACCGGCAGCGTAAGCTGCCGGGTAATCGGTTTGAGTCGGCGGCGTT
>JAJXWW010000054.1 GCA_021781415.1 Planctomycetota bacterium | reverse complement strand
GGTGCTACCCCTCCTGGCCCTAACGGCGAGCGGCTTGGTCGTGAATCGCCATCGAGAAGACGGCACGTTGGAATTGCTTTTCAGCCTCCCCGTCGGGCGCGGCGAATACTTCGCTGCCGTCTCGGCGGTGCGCTATCTCGTGCTGCTGGTGCCGCTGCTGGTGCTGATGCCGTTGCTGGGGCTTGCGGATCGCCTGCTATTCGGCCACGTTGTTCCTTGGGGATTCATCGGTCGAAGTCTGGCCATCAGTGCTACGTTGTTGTGGAGTTTCGCCGGCCTGGGTCTGGCCGTTTCCACTTTCGTGCGCAATCGCACCAAGGCGCTCATGTACTTGCTACTCATCTGGATCGTTTGCGTGGGCGGACTCGATTTCGCGCTCATGGGACTGATGCTCCAATGGCGACTCAACGCCGAGACCGTATTCGTTCTGTCGAGTCTCAATCCGGTGCAAAGTTCGCGTCTGGCGCTACTGTCATCCGCCGAGCCGAGCTTGGCCATCCTCGGCCCGGTCGGCTTCTATCTCGCCAACCGCGTTGGCCTTTCTTGGCTGTTCGCGTTGGGCACGCTTCAGCCGGCCCTGATCGGCTGGGCATCTTGGTATGTCGCATGGAGACATTTTCGGCGCGGCGACCTCGTGTGATCGCCGAGCCGTTCCGTAATGAAGGGAGATTTGATCATGGCGTCGTTCGGTCAACGCTTCACCGCCTGTCTGGATCGCCCGGTCGGCGGCTGGTCGCGCGTTTCCCTCGTTTTCTTCGCCGGGGTTCTGCTGCTGGGCTTTACTGCTCCGTTGTGGCGCATCGCCATGGAAGCACCGCAGTATCCCGAAGGTCTGCACCTCGACATCTTCCTCTACAAGTTGGAGGGCGGGCATCAAGGCCACGACATCGCGGAAATCAACGAGCTGAACCATTACATCGGCATGAGAAACATCGACCGCCATCAACTGATGGATCTGGACTGGATGCCGTTCGCCTTTGGCGTGTTGTTTCTCATTCAACTGCGCGCGGCGGTCCTGGGCAATGGCCGCGCGCTGATCGACGTGAGCTTTCTGAGCCTGTTCGTCTGTCTATTCGCCTTGGGACGTTTCGTTTACAAGTTGTACGCCTTCGGCCACTTTCTCGATCCGCACGCCGCCATTCACATGGACCCGTTCATGCCGGTCATCCTGGGGACGAAACAGATCGCCAATTTCACCACGCACTCGTTTCCTCGTTGGGGCAGCGCGTACGTTGCCGCGAACGTACTCTGCTCGATTGCCGTCACCATCCGTCACTTCTGGCCCGTATTCTTCGACCGTCGCTCCACCGCGGCGCAACCCCAGAGGTTGCCTAACGAAGAACGTCTCGAGGGGTTATCCGACGACGAAGTTGAGCAAACGTCGCCTCCGGAAGCGTTGGAGGCGTTGCGAAGCGGTCTCGACGGCGAAGAGGCATCTCCGAGATCGACGGGAGAGAGGAAGCAAGGTTTGGGTTGACTGGTTTTCAATGTTCGGCAAAAATCAGAGAGGAGGCGGATCCTACCCGAGGCGAGGGTTTCACGTCCCCAAGCCGGTGGACGCGATCGCATCGGGGTAACGCCGACACAACAGGACGCGACCATCCGTTGGCGCGGGGTCGAAGCGATGGCTTCACCTTCCCCCGCGCCTGCTTGGCAAAGGAATTGAGGTAAACGATGCAGGTGATGTGGACTCGTTGGCTCGGAGCTTGTCTCGCTTTGGCGATGCTGGCTCTTCCCCTCCGTGCCGAACAACCCAAGGCCGAGACGGACAAACCCTCTCAGCCGTATGTCGTGATGGTCGGCATCAGCAACTACGCCGACAAACAAATCAAATCGAGACCCCACGCCGAGGAAGATGCCAAGGCGTTGTTCGATCTGTTCGCGGATAAGAAATATCTCGGCGTCGATGCGGACCATCGACGCCTTCTGTTGGGCGACGCCGCCAAGACGCCCGGCAGCGAAGCCGCCACGCACGAAAATATCCTCAAAGCCTTGCGCTGGATCGCCGACAAGGCGCAACCCGACGATCTCGTCGTGTTCGGCTTCTTCGGCGAAGGCGGGCCTTTGGGCGACAGCGGTTCGCACCGCTGCTATTTCGCTTCGGATTCGACTTTTGAGGGACGCAACAAGAATGCCGTTGCCACGACGGAAATAGCCGAGAGCCTGAAGAAGCTCAAGAGCCAGCGCTTCTGCGTGCTGCTCGATGTCGATTTCAAAGGGTTTACCACCACCGACAAGAAAGTGGCCGAGCCGACGCTAGGTACCAATCCGTATCAAGAGTTTCTCGGCTCCGACGATCGGGACGAGGAAGCTGTCAAGCCCGGCCGCGCCGTGTTCTTGGCGGGCAACGGCTTGATTCGCTCCCTCGATCTCAAGAATCACGGCGTTTTTGCCGACGCGCTGCTGAAAGGTCTGAAGGGCGAGGCCGACAAGGACGGGTACGAGCCGGACGGCTTGGTCACCGTCGATGAGTTGACCGAGTATCTCGATAAAGAAATGAAGGAACTGATTCGCACCAACGCCAAGACCAAGGAAGAGCGCGATCAATACTTTGTGGCGCTGGGCGGGCGCGGCAGCCATTACATCCTCGTCCACAATCCGGCCGTCACCGGCAAGGTGCAAGAGCAAGAAAAGAAGTTTGCCGGCCTGGTGAAAGAGGACAAGGTTCCCAAGCAGTACGCCAACGAGGGTAAAGCGCTTTTGGAACGCATGCCGCGTCTGGAGGCGCAGCGCAAGCTGCGCAAGAACTACCAAGCGCTCATTAGCGACAAAATCGACCTTAAAAAGTTTCTCGCCGAACGCGAAACGATTCTCGAAAGCACCAAGCTCGATCGCGCCGCTGCCGCCACGTTCGCCAAGACGGTCATGAGCGCCATCCGCGAGGTTACTCGCTATTACGTCAAGAAGCTCAATCCCAACGACATGGTGGTTTGGGCCATTAAGGGACTGTATCGACAGGTGGACGAAAAGCTGCCCGCCAAGATCGAGGCGCAGCTCAAGGATGTGCCCGAGATGAAGCCCGAAGAGTTGGTCGATTTGTTGACCGAGGCTCGTTTGGCACTGGGCAAACGCGAAGATCTCGACAAAAACAAGGACATCGATTTCACGCTCAAACGGATGCTCTACAAGCATACCGATCCGTACACGACCTATATTGACCCTGAAGAGAAGGCGAAGCTGGAAAAGGATATTCGCGGCCGGTTTCCGGGCGTCGGCATCCAGATTCGCAAGGACACCGCCACCGATCAATTGTTGGTGGTAACGCCGATTAAGGGCAGTCCCGCCTATAAAGCCGGCATTCAGGCGGGCGATCTCATCACCTCCGTTAAGCTGACGGTCGATAAAAAGGGCGACACCTTGGATAAGCCCGAAATCATCCCCACCAAGGGGCTGAAACTTAACGATGCGGTCGACAAAATCACCGGACCAGCCGGGACGCCGGTACAGCTGACCGTGCAGCGCGAAGGCGAGTCGAAGCCGTTGGTCTTCGATCTCAAACGCGATTACGTCGTGGTCGAATCGGTTCTCGGCTTCAAACGAGACAGCAGGGACGAGTGGGATTATACGATCGATCCCGTCAATAAAATCGGCTACATACGCCTCACTCAGTTCGCGCGCAACAGCGATAAGGACATCGAAGAGGTGATGCGCAAACTGGTAAAGTCCGGTATCAAAGGGTTCATTCTCGATCTTCGCAACAATCCGGGCGGCCTGCTCGATGTGGCCATCAATATCTCCGATCTATTCGTCGATGACGGCGTGATTGTGAGTATCCGCGAGCGCGGCACGCCGGAGCAAGAGTTCGGCGGCCATTCGCGCGACAGCTTGCTCGACTTCCCGATGGTCTGTCTCATCAACGGCTACAGCGCCAGCGGCAGCGAGATCGTCTCGGCGTGTTTGCAAGATCACGACCGCGCCTATCTGATCGGCGAACGCAGCTACGGCAAGGGCAGCGTGCAGCACATTCGCGGATTTCGCCCAACCGGAGGCGAGATCAAGTTGACCACGGCCACCTTCTGGAGGCCGAGCAAGAAGAATCTGAACAAAGCCAGCACCGCCGGCAAAGAAGAAGATGTGTGGGGCGTCACGCCCAACAAAGTTATCAAGCTGACGCCGAAGGAGCATGTGGATCTGGAAGAACACCTCCACGCTGCCGAGGTGATCCGTCCAAAAGCGAAGCCGGGAGAAGCGAAGAAGTTTGAGGACAAGCAACTCGACGAAGCGCTTCAATACCTGCGCGGCCAAATCAGCACGGCCAGCCGCGACGGGGCAAAGAAGGCCGGATAAGGCAACTCTCGGTTAGCCGCGACGCGGAGCGGAGTGCGAGGGATTCTTCCCTCGCACTCCGCTCCGCGGTTAACCGATTTTTCACGTCGTATACTCCGCGTTCAAGCGAATGTATTCCGCCGTCAAATCGCACGTCCAAAAAGCGCATCGGCCCGCGCCGAGCGCGAACAGCAAGCGAAGCCGAACGTGCCTCTCGCGCTTCAGATAGGCCGAGGCCGTGGCGGCATCGAACGGCTGGGGTGTCCCCCCGTGGTACAAAAGTAAATCGCCCATCCACAGCGAGAGGTCCGCTTCCTCGAACGGAACGCCGGCGTATCCCGCCGCCGAAACGATGCGCCCCCAGTTGGGATCGGCTCCGTGGATGGCGGTCTTCACTAACGCACTTTCGGCTACTGTTTTGGCGACGCGATACGCCTCGCGGTCGTCGCGCAATCCCTCGACATCGATCGTGATAAGATGCGTGGCTCCCTCGGCGTCGGCTGCGATGGCGCGGGCCAATTCGCCGCACACATCGAGAACCGCCGCGTCGAAGCGAGCCAACGCTTCGCCGTGCAGCATCGCCGAACCGTTGGCCCCGTTGGCCAGAAGAAGCAGCGTATCGTTCGTACTCGTGTGGCCTTCGACGCTGATGCAATTGAACGTCTTCTCGGCGGCGCGGCGAACCAATACAGCAAGGTCATCGGCGGATACGGCGGCATCGCAACAGACGAACGCCAACATCGTCGCCATGTTCGGCCCGATCATTGCCGCCCCCTTGGCCACACCCGTCAGCGTTGCCGACACGCCGCCGAGTTCGAGTTGCCGAGTCGCCGTCTTGATGCGCGTGTCGGTGGTGAGAATGGCATGGGCCAAGTCGTCGAGGGCAGCGGGCGAATCGTCGAGTTTCTCGACGGCGGCGCGAATGCCGTTTTCGATTTGCGGCATCGGTAAATGCCGACCGATCACGCCGGTAGAACAGACGAGCATCTGCTCCGCGCGACAGCCCAGAGCCGAAGCTGCAACCGCCGTCATGGTCCGCGCGTCGTCGAGTCCCCGCGCGCCGGTGCAGGCGTTGGCATTGCCGGAACAAATCACGACGCCGCGCACTTCGCGCGAGGGCAATCGCTCCTGACTGACGTGAACCGGAGCGGCTCGAACGCGATTCTGTGTGAATGCTCCCGCCGCTGCCGCCGGTACATCGCTGACGATCAGCGCGAGATCGCGGCGCGTCGGATCGGGACGCAAGCCGCAATGCAGCCCGGCGAATCGAAAACCTTTTGGCAGATGCGGGACGGTCATGGAAGAATCCTCGGTAAAAGATACTGTTATACTAGGAGCCAAGAGCCTGTTCCATAAGAGTGATTTCGGAACCGCGACGGTGAGCGAGCAGGGGCGAAACGGCTCGAAAACTCGCTCTCTCACGGATGCGGCACCGACATGACCATCCTTCCGGGACAGTCTCAAACTCGGAGTGTCCGCAGAATCATTGGAGTAACATCGTGTCCACTCATCCCCTGCGTTCGCGTGCCGCCCAATACTTCCAACATTTGCAAGATCGTATCGTCGCCGGCCTGGAGCAACTCGATGGCCGCGCTCGCTTCCGCGAAGACTCATGGCAGAGAGAAGGTGGTGGCGGCGGACGGAGTCGCGTTCTCGCCGACGGTAGCGTATTCGAAAAGGCGGGCGTCAATTTCTCCGAGGTACACGGGCAGATGTCCGAGGAGTTCGCGCCCCAAGTACCCGGCGAAGGACGTGATTTCACCGCGTGTGGCATCTCGCTGGTATTGCATCCGCGCAGCCCCCTGATCCCGACCGTCCACGCCAATTTTCGCTTTCTCACCAAGGGCGAACGACAATGGTTCGGCGGGGGCGCGGACCTGACCCCGTTCTACCCCTTCCGCGAGGATGTCGTCCATTTCCACAAGGTTTGGCGCGACGTCTGCAAACGCCACGAACCGCACGTCGATTATACACACATGAAAAAATGGTGCGACGATTATTTCTACTTGCCCCATCGCGGCGAAGCGCGCGGCGTGGGCGGCATTTTCTTCGACTATCTCGAAGGCGACCTCGAAGCGCTGTTCGCCTTCGTGAAAGACTGCGGCGATCATTTTCTGGAGGCGTATTTACCCATCGCACAGCGGCACAAAGACGACCCGTATACCGAGCAACAGCGCGCCTTTCAGGAATATCGCCGCGGACGCTACGTCGAGTTCAATCTGCTGTACGACCGCGGCACGATCTTCGGCTTGAAGACGGGTGGTCGAACCGAATCGATCCTCATGTCCCTACCCCCGCGCGTGCGCTGGGAATACGACTTTCGACCCGAAAAAGGATCGCGCGAGGAGGAATTGTACGAGGTGTACCTGAAACCCCGCGACTGGGCGACGGAGTAGACGTACAGCGTTACTCCCATCTACCTTGCACTTGGCAGTACAGCGCTACTCCCCTCTCCCCTGTACTCAGGGGAGAGGGGCCGGGGGTGAGGGGTTTGGTGAAAACGAGTGGTTTCGGCGTCTCCTTTCGTCCCTTACCCCTCACCCCCAACCCCTCTCCCCTGAGTACAGGGGA
>JAJXWW010000014.1 GCA_021781415.1 Planctomycetota bacterium | reverse complement strand
CCGCCTCCAGCACGGCAAACCGCGCGTCACGCTGGCGACAGCCTTCACACATGGGAACATCCATACCGACAGTTTACGAAAACTCGGCGGCTACAGCTGCGCCAGTTTGGGAGGGTGAACGGTTACGTCACGGGTTTCTCCAAGAGTCGTTCTCCGCGCGCGGCGCGTGCAATTCCCTCGTTTAGTAATTCAGGCTTGATAGCCAATTTTGACGTCAAGTCCTTCATAGGATGCGAATGCTTTAGAAAGAGCAGGGCAAAGGCCGCGTTAATGGCGGGTCCAAAGTCCGTCGGAACACGTAATCCTTCGCGCTGTACCGCAGCTCCGGGCCAAGTCCCGGCCAGCGTTTGATTTGCAACCAGAATCTCTGCACCCCAACGGTACCATTCCTTATCGTTTAGAGCAGGCAGGTTGTAGAGCATTGAAACACGCTCCACGGACCACAAATAATAGAGATCCTCTTGCGGTATCCGCTTACGGAAAGATTTATTGGGAGAGCCGATTTGCTGATACATCGCCGTCAATCCTCGAAGGGTAGGAGGATGCAATCGATTCGGTTCTGGAACTCCTGCTGATGCTGCTTTCGTTGAGTTTTCTATTGCGAGACCGAGCAAGCCAGAACAAGTCATCGACCTCGTGGCCGTGAGAAGCATTGGGGTCGTTACTTTACCGAATCCTCCATGATAAAGCCATCTACCATCGGTTAATTGACTACGCTCAAATCGTTCTCCCACAAGACGTAAGACCGGATCGGTGGGCACTTGATGTCGTCTAGCCGCCCAAAGTCCTATTATTGCAAATTGCGTATTGGAATTGTCCGTTATGCCTACAAGTGGAATCCCGCCGGTACCTTGAGTGTAATCTCCGCGTTCTTCCCAATCAAAAAATCGTGGATCCTGAAATACAGTGAAAAGTCTAAACGCCGATGGGACTTCAAGATCGCGTAGTGCTTCGACGCTCGATTTATTCGCTAACATTCGATTATTCAATTCCGTCAAGCATTTGAAAAAAGCTTCCTCTTGGTTCTCCTTTACAGGCAGGCAACGATACATCCATCCCCCGGTTCGGGATTGTCCCGCGATCAGGCGGAGGGCCATGCTTTTGATCAGGGCTTTATCCTTCGGATCGCCGAGTCGATCGAAAAATAAAATGGCGAGCCCAAGGTCGTAGGTGTAACACGTCTTTTTGCACTTTTCTCGCAGGTATTCGGCGGCTTTTTGGATCACCGGATCGTCGGCCGGCACTCCCGATTCCAATAAAGCATACGCGGGTAACGCACATTGTCCGGCTAAATACGTCCCCTGATAGCGGCGCGGCCAATCACCGTTCTTGGTCTGCGCCTTCTTCAAAAACGCCACGCCTTTGTCGATGGCCGCGTCGACTTTGGCTTGCTCTTCTTTGCTCAACGGCTTGGGATCGCCCAGGGTTGGCGACACGAAGAGGACAAGCGCAGCGATGCACGCCGATGCCGCGCGAACGATACTCGAATACGACATCATCTATCTCCTTTGCAGGCCGTGGGGTCAAATCCACTTCTGTTCACATTGATATACCAATCCTCGCACGGCAATGTCGCTTGGAAAGGTACGGCGGAGTAAAACGGAGATTGTTCGCGGCGAACATAAGGGATATGCCAGCGAGGATTCTTGACTCGCCAAGGCAATCCGTCATTGCGACTGAAACGAGGCGCGTGGCTGTTACTCATCGAAAAGAGCATCGGGGTCGCGTCCTTTTGGGAGTTGAGGCAAGGGCGTAGTCGCAACCGATTTCGTTTTGTCTATCCTATGCGCGCGGTTGAGCTATTGTCGACGTGATTTTTTACCCTTCTCGATTTTTCTGGAGAGAACCTGCCATCCGATCGAATTCTAGCCGATCCTTCTTGGGCCGGATGCCGTTCGCTAGTCGGTCAGAACTATCTTGAGTAGACTTGCTCTCATGGACAAACACAAACTCTTCGGCTTCACCGACGTGGATCAGAGCGGAGATGCCGACTATTTTATTCGCTTTCTCGACGAAGCCAGCGCGGACGAATCGTTTCAGGCGTATAAGCAACATTCGTTTGCCCTGCTCGAATTGCAGCAGGGCCAGCGCGTTCTCGATGTGGGATGCGGAACGGGTGAAGATGCGCGGACGATGGCGCGGTTCGTGGGGCCGGAGGGGCGCGTCGTGGCGATGGACGGCAGCGCGCGCATGATCGCGGTCGCTTCGCAGCGCGCCGCCAGCGTCAACCTGCCCATCGCGTTTCAGGTTGGCGACGTGCATCGCCTCCCCTTCGCCGACGATTCCTTCGATGCCAGCCGGGCCGATCGCATTTTCATGCACCTCGAATCCCCGGAGACCGCCTTGGGAGAGATGCTCCGCGTCACTCGCCCCGGTGGCCGAGTGTTGGTGTACGAGGTCGATTTCGAGACGTTGACCGTCGATCTCCCGGACCGCGCGCGGGCGAGAACGGTTGTTAATACTTGGTGCGACGGATTTCGCAACGGCTGGCTGGGACGGCATATCCCGGCACTGTTCCGAACCGCGGGTTTGTACGATATTCGCATCACCCCCGCGACGTTGTGGCTGCGCTATCCGGTGGCCATGCAGATGATCGGCCCGCCCACGGTGGAGCGCGCCTGTGCCTTGGGGGCGATGACGCCGGACGAGGGGGAAAACTGGCTTCGTCAACTGCACGAGCGCTTCGAGTCGGGGCTGCTGTTTTGCACGCTGACGGGTTTCCTCGTCGTTGGACGCAAACCGGAGCGCTTCGGCTAATGATTCAAGCGAAACTCCGGGCCGTTGAGCAAGGCCCAAAATAGGTCGGCGAGCGCGGTGCGCCGGTCGCCGGTTGGGCCTCCTCTCTCGATGTAGGCTACGAGGCGTTTCAACTCCGCTGCCGACGGTTTGCGCGACAGACTCACAAGATAGAGTGTCTCGATACGGCGCTCGGTACTGGTGTTGGCGGAGTCGGCGATGGTGGCCAGCGTTTTGTTGTGGCTCAAACTCGTTCTCTCGGCGACGAAGGAGCTATTCATCAGATACAACGCTTGCAAGATCGAGGTAGTCGCTTCGGTCGGCTTATCTCGATGGGCGAAGCGCGCCAAAAAACGCTGGCGCGGCGTCTGGTTTTCCGGATTGTCGAAGCGGGCGGACGAATCGACTCGGTAGTTTTCGTACTCGGTCGCCTCGGCCAAACTGTCGAAGAGTTGCTCGGCGCTCAGTCCGCGAACGAACGCGCGGGCGAAGAGGCGTGGGTCGTCGCGTCGAGGATCGCCAGTGACGCTGCTCCGCTGGTAGGCGTCCGTGCTGACGATAGCTTTTATCATATATTTAAGATCAAAATGGTGTGCTATAAATTGCTGCGACAGTTCGTCGAGCAATTCGGGGTGGCTGGGCGGGTTGTGCGCTCCCTGTTCGTCGATGGGATCGGTTAGACCGGTGCCGAAGAAGTACGACCACAGACGATTGACCGCGGTGCGGGTGAAATAGGGATTGTTCGGAGCCACAAGCCATTCGGCGAGAACGACGCGCGGATTATCGTTGGGCTTCCATTTCGGTTCCGAATCGTCGAGAAATCGGGCCGATACCGTCTGCTTGCGTCCGGGAACGACAATCTCCTTTTTGTTCGATGTTTCGCCCTCGGGACTATTCCCGGCGAAGAAGGCGGCGAACGACCAGAATTGATCCTGCGACCAATTGCCCCCCGAACGGTCGTCGTGGCACTGAGCGCATTCCAATTTGATGCCGAGAAATAGGCTCGACGTATTGGCCGCCAGGTTCTCCGGCTTATTGTCGTTGATTCGATAATAAATGCTGCCCGCCGATTCCCCCGACTTGGGAGTTTCGTCACCGATCAGTTCGCGGACCATGCGATCGTAGGGGACATTGCTCTCGAACTGGTTTCGGAGCCAGCTTTCCAACGCAGGGGTGTTGGCGACCGCGATCTCCTCGTTGACGCGAGCGAGAATCGCCGCGCGATAGACGTTGGCGAAATGTCGAGAGAAGGCATCGGGTTTACGGCTTGGCTTCTTGCTGTCGAGGATGGCATCGACCCAGATGCGCCGCTTGTTGGGGCGAGGATCGTCGAGGAAATCGCGGATGTCGAGAATCGACGGAATGCAGCCGGCAAGATCGAGATAGACGCGGCGCAGAAACGCGGCGTCGTCGATGAGCGGTGCGGGGGCGATCCCGGTCTCTTTCATCTTTCGCGCCAAATGCCCATCAATGCGTTCGGCCAACTTCTCGACATCGAGAGGAATCGTCGGTTTCTCGTTGGCTGCGGCGGCAGAGGCCAGGGCGAAGAATAGCGAGAGCGAACCGAGGCAAAAAACGAACGGACGACGGCACATGAGCAGGCTCCAAGAAGAGTGGGCGAAAGGCCGCGCAAATCCAGTTACCACATTCTAGTCGATCCAGTCGGCGAGATCACGGCTTTTCGGAGTGGGCGGGTTGATCTTGGATCTTTGGGGCGGTCATGCTATACGGCTAGGGTCTCTTATTACCTTTTTGAACCGGGAAACCGTGGAAGCGATTCGCGGAGGGATCATGCCGCGCATACATTGGCTGGCGTTGCTGCTCGTACTCGGTGGAGCGTCGACGCCGCTCGCCGCGCGGGAATCCAAGGAACCGTCGCCGCCGGGCATCGTCTTCGTTGTCGGCGGGGTGGGCGGTCTCGATCCGTTGCAGACGTTCGCGCCGTGGGCCTTGCCGCGCGCCGGCGTGCCGCACGAGATCGAACGCTTCATCTGGACGCACGGAAAATGCCGTCCGCTGCGCGATCTGCAAGACGTGCGCTATCTCTTGGCTCAAGCGGATCGATTGGTGGAGCGAGTATGCGAGGAGCGGAAGCGCCATCCGGATCGACCGATCTACCTTCTCGGTCACAGTGCCGGTGCGGGCATCGCGCTGGCTGCCGCCGAAAAACTGCCTCCGGCCAGCATCGAGCGCATCGTACTGTTGGCTCCTGCCGTGTCTCCGGACTACGATTTGCGCGGCGCTCTTCGCGCCGTCCGTCACGAAGTGGTATCATTTAATTCGACCTACGACCGCTTTTGCTTGGACTTCTGTACCACGCTGTTCGGTACGGTCGATCGGTTCTATGGCCCCGCCGCCGGACTCGATGGCTTTCGCATCCCGGCGAAGCTCGATGAGGAGGGCGAACGGCTGTATCGACGCCTCGTGCAAGTGCCGTGGCGTTTGGAGATGATCTGGAAATGCACCGATGGCTTTCATAACGGAGCGTGTATGCCAATGTACTTGGCGCAAATGATCGCTCCGTGGTTGAAGCCGTGATGAATCCGCGAGGAAGCCGTCATGCCCGACACGCAAACTTTGCCGCGCGAGGAGATTCACACGCGCCGCATTCCGCCGTATCACGTCATCCTTCTCAATGACGACCACCACACCGTCGATTTCGTGGTCTCGGTCCTTCGCAAGGCACTGGGCTATTCGCAGGAGCGCGCCTTCCAGTTGATGCTCGAAGCGCACGAGAGCGGTCGTTCCATCGTCTGGACGGGGCCGAAGGAAGTCGCGGAACTCAAGTGCGATCAAATCCGCACGTTTCACCAAGATCCGTTCGGACCCCTCGGCTGCATCCTCGAACCCGCCAGCGGTTGATCGCTGTTTGCCTTACGATCGAGAGCGGAGAAGAACCCCAACGAAGCCGAACGATCGTCCGACCGCGATGCATGCACGGCTACCGGCAGGCGTTCGAGAGCCATTCGAGCGCTCGAACGCCTGCCGGTAGGTTCGACTATCCTTGCTACTGTTTATTTCCCGGTTCGCCTCGATCGAAGGAGATCAGCTTGATGACCTTTTCGCCAAGGGTAGGTTTCTTGGCGAGTGCGTCCTTGCCGGACTTGTGCAAGAGGTCGTCCCAGGCTTGGGCATCGGCGGGTAAGTCTTGGCCGGTGATGGCGCGCAACGACTCCGTCGACCGATTGCGCAGTGCCACGCCCTGTTCGGTGCGCAGAACCGAGACCAACGCCTCCGCCGCCTGATACTGCGGGAAGTGAGCCAAGGCGCGCACGGCATAGAGGCGTTGGCTGACGCCGTTCTGTTGGTCTTCCGTGGTTCCCGTCACCGGTGGTTCCTTGACGATGCGAACCAAGAGATCAATGGCGATGGGATTACCGTTGACGCCGAGTGCTTGCAGCGTCTGCTCTTGAATGATTTGCATGGCGTCGGGTCGATCGCGTTGGAACGTGGAAGCGCGTTCGTAGGCGTCGATCAAAGCCTGGGCGGCGCGCGGATCCTTGTAGTCTTGTAGGGCGGAGATGGCGGCCAGACGGCACAACGGCTGCGGATCGTTGAGAGCGCTGTCGACCAGCAACTTGATGACAACCTCTTGTTGTTGCCGAGTGCCGCCGTTTTGGAGCGGCTCCTTCAGCGCCAACAACGCCTTGCGCTTCTTATCCCCATCTTCGCTATTGCGGAGTACCCACAGCGGATCGGGAGGCGGTCGAAACATTTCTTGAAATTTGAAGTCGCGGCTGGTGACATCTTCCCAGAAGCCGGCGCAGCCGGAGAGCGAGCAACAAGCAACGGCGACCACTCGCAAACGGCGACCCATTGCCGCGCCGAACGATTGGCCGGTTGCTTCTCGATGTCTGGGATAACGTGGCTGCACGGACTCCCTCCCTTTCCCCTTCCCGCTTGTCCGCAACGGCGCAATCCGGAACCACGAGCCGAGGCCGTCGCGGTCCCTCCTAGGGAAGCAGGAGGCAGGCGTATAACGAGTTCACCCGACCGAGGCAAGAGCAACTCGCTCTGCCTCCGACATGGGACAGGGCGGTTTAATTATTCAATCTGAGGCAGGCCGAGAAGATTCAGGGCTTTGTTGAAGCAGTTGCTCATGGTTCGCAGGGCGGCGGCCAAGCCGTCGTTCGTGCCGTCCAGTAGATGCACCAAACTATTGCGTAGCCCCGCCATCACCTGCGGCGCGCTCCCCTCACGTATCCGGCTCGCGTCCTCTCCCAGCGTCACGTCACGCTTGTA